>CACLNZ010000007.1 GCA_902608415.1 uncultured PS1 clade bacterium | reverse complement strand
GCTTCAAAATTATTAGATGATAACTGGAGTATCGAAATTTCAGAGGTTCATCACAAGGAAAAGAAAGACCATCCATCAGGAACGGCTCTTGCTCTCGGTTCTTTTGTTGCAAATGGAATGGATATTAATTTAGAAAATAAAAAAGTTATTGATGACCCAATAGTTATAGAGGATGAAATAAATCTGACTAAAATAAAAGAAGGTTTAGTGCGTAAAAAGGGGGATATAGGATTTTCCTCATACAGAAAAGAAGGTGTAGTTGGTGATCATTCAGTAATTTTTGAAGGAAATAATGAGAGAATAGCTTTAGCACATATAGCTGAGAGTAGAGATATATTTGCTAATGGCGCTTTAAAAGCAGCAAGTTGGGGGCAAGATAAGGAACCCGGTTTATATACTATGCAAGATGTTTTGGGTTTTTAGAAAGGTTCTTAATGTCATATTTATCTCTTGTAAGGCACGGCCAAAGTGAATGGAATGAAAAAAATTTGTTTACCGGTTGGCAGAATCCAGGGTTAACAGATAAAGGGCTTGTTGAAGCCAAGGAAGCAGGGGTCAAATTAAATAATCTTGGAATAACTTATGACCATTATTACACTTCTATTCTTGATAGGGCCATTATCACTGCTGAAATTATTATCAAAGGTCTTAATATTAAAGAATATAAATTAGTTAAATGCCAAGAGCTAAATGAAAGAGACTATGGAGATTTAACTGGCCTTAATAAGGATGATGCTAGAAAGAAATGGGGAGAAGAGCAAGTGCATATTTGGAGGCGATCATTTGATATGCCCCCGCCAAATGGTGAAAGTTTAAAAGATACAGCAGAAAGAGTAATACCTTTTTTTTCATCTGAGATTTTTACTAAGTTAAAGGTTGAAGAAAATGTATTTATTAGCGCCCATGGTAATTCACTGCGTTCCTTAATAATGCATATTGAGAATCTATCTTCAGAAGAAATTCTTGAGAGAGAAATTGCAACTGGTGAGCCACTTGTATATGAATTTGACTCATCAAAAGAAGCTTATTCTTTAAAATATGAATAAGTCTGAAAGAATAAATATTATTTCAGAAATTCTTAATGAACAATATAAAGAAACTCCTGTGCCCTTGGATCACAGCGATTCTTTTACGCTCTTGATAGCTGTTTTATTGTCGGCTCAATGTACAGATGAGAGAGTTAATAAAGTCACGCCTCTTCTTTTTAAAAAAGCTAGTGATCCTGAAGAAATGAGAAAATTATCAGAAAAAGAAATATATGGAATTATACGTCCATGTGGATTAGGCCCTCAAAAATCAAAAGCAATTAAGGAGTTATCAAATATTTTAGTTAGAGATCATAAAGGAAGAGTCCCAAGTGATTTGATAGAATTAGAAAAATTACCGGGAGTTGGCCATAAAACCGCTTCAGTTGTTGTTAGTCAGGCATTTAACAAGCCGGCATTTCCAGTAGACACTCATATTCATAGACTTGCTCAACGCTGGGGCCTTACCAATGGCAAAAATGTAAAGCAGACTGAAAAAGATTTAAAAAGATTATTTCCCAAAGAAGGTTGGCAGAAACTACATCTACAAATTATTTTTTGGGGTAGAGAATATTGTCAAGCAAGAGAATGTTGGGGTTTAGAGTGTCGAATATGTAGTACATGCTATCCTAATAGGAAAAGAAAATTTAAACATAAGAAACCCTAAATTAGTTTTTAAAGATTTTTTTTAATCTAGAAATATAATCATTAGATTCTGGACTATTATTTTTAGATGCCTCTCTCTCAAATTCTTTCAATAGGTTTATTTGTTTTTTGTTAAGGTCTTTTGGTATTTCAACATGAATTTCGACGAACAAATCTCCGTATCTTCTCGATTGTAAAACTGGCATACCTTTACCTTTAAGCCTAAACTGTCTTTCATTTTGGCACCCCTCAGGAACAGATATTCTAAGTTTTTTCCCATCAGGAGAAGGAACATCAATGTCTCCTCCTAAAGCAGCTAAAATAAAATCTACAGGTATTTCGCATAAAAGATCAGCGTCTTGTCTTTTAAAAAACTCATTTGGTAAAACTGAAATGAAAACATATAAATCTCCTGATGGACCACCATTTTCACCTGCTTCACCTTCACCGCCTAATCTAATTCTGGTTCCATCATCAACACCTTGTGGAATATTTACTGATAGCTTTCTATTTTTTCTTACTCTTCCAGTGCCTCTACATGGATTACAGGGGTTTTTAATAATTGACCCCCTTCCCGAACAAGAAGCGCATGTTCTCTCTAATGTGAAGAAACCTTGTTGAGTTCTTACTTTTCCTGATCCACCGCATTGACCACAGCTAGCTCTCTCAGATCCTTCAGCTGCTCCACTACCATTGCAACCATCACATGATATATTTGAGTTAATATTTAAATCTCTCGTTGTACCAAAATAAGCATCCTTAAGATCAATCTCCATCTCTGCTTTTAAATCTGACCCACGAGTTTGCCTTTGGGCTTGCGATGAACTTTGACCTCTTCGGCCGGTAAATTCTCCAAATATATCTTCAAAAATATCAGACATTGAGCCTGAAAAATTAGTGTTAAAACCACCGAAGCCGCCGCCGCCCATTCCGCCTTGCGATGCGGCATGACCAAATTGATCATATGAAGATCTATTTTGAGGGTCTTTTAAAGTTTCATAAGCTTCGTTAATTTCTTTGAAACGAGTTTCAGCTTCTTTGTTTCCAGGATTTATATCTGGGTGATTTTCTTTCGCAAGATTTCTAAAAGCTTTTTTTATATCTTGATCAGAAGCATTTTTTTGTACGCCAAGTACATCATAATAATCTCTTTTTGCCATCTTAAACTACTTTAGTTTGATGCTTCTTCTTTATCTTCTTTTACTTCTTCATACTCTGCATCCACAACATCATCGCCAGATAAATCATCGGCTGCATCCCCACCCTCGCTTTGTTGAGTACTCTCTTGTTCTTGTTGATAAAGTTTTTCACCTATTTTCATTGCTTCTTGAGATAGTGCAGCACTTTTCTCTTGGATAGAGGCTAAATCATCTCCGTCAACGACATCTTTGAGTGATTTAATGGCCTCCTCAACAGCAGCCTTTTCTTCTTCAGTTATTTTTTCTTCGGCATCTTTTACAGCTTTTTCTGTGGAGTGAATCAAAGCCTCGCCTTGATTTTTTGCTTCAACTAATTCTCTTTTTTGTTTGTCTTCTTCTGCATTGGATTCAGCTTCTTTTATCATATCCTCAATTTCATCATCGCTTAGACCACCAGATGCCTCAATTGTAATTTTTTGCTCTTTGCCCGTAGCTTTATCCGTTGCACTTACGGCAACGATGCCATTAGCATCAATGTCAAAGGCAACATCAATTTGCGGAATACCTCTTGGCGCAGGTGCAATTCCTTCGAGATTAAATGACCCTAAAAGCTTATTGTCAGAGGCCATCTCCCTTTCACCCTGGAAAACCCTTATTGTTACTGCAGATTGATTATCTTCAGCTGTAGAAAAAACCTGAGATTTTTTTGTTGGTATTGTTGTATTTTTCTCAATCAAACGTGTAAAAACTCCACCAAGAGTTTCTATTCCTAAAGATAAAGGCGTAACATCAAGCAACAATACATCTTTAACATCACCTTGAAGAACACCAGCCTGTATAGCTGCGCCCATTGCAACAACTTCATCTGGATTAACAGACATATTTGGTTCTTTTTTGAAAAATTCTTGGACCGTTTCTTTGATCTTTGGCATTCTTGTCTGACCGCCAACTAATACTACTTCATCAATTTCAGAAGCATTAATACCTGCATCTTTGAGTGCTTCTTTACATGGCGCTATTGTTCTTTGAACTAAATCCTCTACCAAGCTTTCTAATTTAGATCTAGTAAGTTTTAATGTTAAATGTTTTGGCCCACTCTGGTCTGCCGTTATAAATGGTAAGTTGACCTCAGTTTGAGAGGCAGAAGAGAGTTCAATTTTTGCTTTTTCAGCTGCCTCTTTTAATCTTTGTAAAGCCAGCTTATCCTCTCTGAGGTCAACACCATTATCATTTTTGAATTCATCTGCTAGGAAATTAACAAGGGTAAGATCGAAATCTTCACCACCTAAGAAAGTATCCCCATTAGTTGATTTAACTTCAAAAACACCATCACCAATCTCAAGTATAGAAATATCAAATGTACCTCCACCTAAATCATATACTGCAATTATCTTGCCTTCTTTTTTTTCTAGGCCATAAGACAAAGCAGCAGCAGTAGGCTCATTAATAATTCTTAAGACTTCTAGACCAGCGATCTTACCGGCATCTTTCGTTGCTTGTCTTTGAGCATCATTGAAGTAAGCAGGAACTGTAATAACTGCTTGTTCAACTTTTTCCCCCAAATAATCTTCAGCGGTTTCTTTCATCTTTTGAAGAATAAATGCTGAAATTTGAGATGGTGAGTAGCTCTCGCCCGAAGCTTCAACATATGCATCACCATTTTTACCTTTAACTATTGTATAAGGAACCATATCGATATCTTTTTTAGTTGCTGGATCATTGAATGGCCGCCCAATAAGCCTTTTAATGGCAAAAAGAGTATTTTCTGGATTGGTTACGGCCTGCCTTTTAGCTGGTTGACCAATTAGTCTTGAATTTTCTTCATCAAACGAAACTATTGAAGGCGTTGTTCTTGCGCCTTCGGAATTCTCTAATACCTTGGGTTGTGTACCATCCATAATTGACACACAACTGTTAGTGGTTCCTAAATCTATCCCTATTACTCTTCCCATAATCTTGCCTCCATAAGCCCAAGAAATAATTCTCGCATTTTTTTTATATGGTAACTAATATAATTAATACAAGGATCTAATTTGGTTTTTCCTCATTTTTTTTTGAGGAAACTCCAACTTTTGCTGCCCTTAATAATCTATTTTCAAGAACATAACCATGCTCAATAACTTGAACAATTATTCCCGCCTCATGATCCTCAGATGGCACCTCAAACATTGCTTCATGTAAGTTGGGGTCAAATTTCTCGCCTTCAGGGTTAATAGTTTTAACGCCTGTTTTATCTAATAATGAAACAAAGTCTCTCATAATTACATTAGTTCCATCCACGAAAGATTTGGTATCTGATCCCTCGCCTTCAACAAAAGATGCCAGAGCTCTTTGTAAGTTATCAATTATTGGGAGCATTTCTTTTATGAATATGGAAGCGCCTATTTTATATGCTTCAGACCTTTCTTTATCAGATCTTTTTCGCATATTGTCCATTTCAGCAACTGTTCTTAAAAGCTTGTCCTCTAGCTCTTTAATCTTTTCTTCTGGACTAATTTCTAATTCTTCTTCTTCAGATATAATGTTTTCAGAATTTTCTTCATTGGTCCCTTCATCATTAACATCATTTTTATCTTCATCAATTTGGATCGGCATTTGTTAACCTCCTATTATTCTATTGTCGGCTCAGTCTATTTTAGTTATTTCTCATTCACATTCACATGATCAAAAGGGCAATGACGACAGTTACTGCCACAACAATCTCCTCTTGTGCGATGATAACATTCAGTGAAAACCATCAGACCGTCTTCAAGATAATAATGAACATCTTCAACCAACTGCTTGATTGGCCAAGTTTCGCGATCTTTCATCTTAATCCCCAAATAATTCATACAACAATGAATATTTTCATTATAGTTATTAATATAGTTATGTATTATACAAAGTTTAAATTTCAACCCTAAACTTTAATAAAGATAAAAAATGCGACCATCTGATAGAAAAAACAATGAAATGCGAACTATCTCTTTTGAAACTGGAGTATCAAAACATGCAGAAGGATCTTGTTTAGTTAAATTTGGTGATACACATGTTTTGTGCACTGCATCGGTTGAAAATAGAGTTCCACCATGGTTAAGAAATTCAGGATCTGGTTGGGTAACTGCTGAATATGGAATGCTCCCAAGATCAACCGGTGATAGAATGCGGAGAGAGGCATCTGTAGGCAAACAATCTGGAAGAACGCAAGAAATTCAAAGGTTAATAGGGAGATCTTTAAGATCAATTATTAACCTGGACCAACTCGGGGAAAACCAAATAAGCATTGATTGCGATGTTATTCAAGCTGATGGAGGTACAAGGACGGCCTCAATTTCTGGGGCATTTATAGCCTTAAAACATTCAGTAAACTTTTTAATGGAATCAAAAGAAATTAAAAAAGACCCAATAAGAGAATACCTTGGAGCAGTTTCATGTGGTATTTACAGAGGTAAGCCAATTCTAGATTTAGATTATAAAGAAGACTCTGAAGCCGAAGCAGATGCAAACTTTGTGATTACAGAAAAAAATAAGATAATTGAAATTCAAGCTACTGCAGAACAATATCCATTCTCTGAGAAGATGTTTTCCGAATTAATGAATCTTGCAAAAAGTGGGATAGAAGAGATTATAAAAAAACAAAAAGATGTCTTAGAGAATTAGCAATAATGGTATCAAAAATTTTAGATGGCGAAATTGTTCTGGCCAGTTATAACAAAGGTAAGATTGTCGAATTTTCAGACTTATTTAAGGACTATAATTTAAATTTATCTTCTTCTGCAGATTATAATATTGAAGAGCCAGAAGAAAATGGATCTTCTTTTGCAGATAATGCACTAATTAAAGCCAAAACAACCATGTTGGGCTCTGGTAAAATTTCAATATCTGATGATTCTGGTTTATGTGTGGACTGCCTTAATGGTGAACCAGGAATTTATTCTGCAAGATGGGCTGGTCCAAATAAAGATTTCTCGATGGCAATGGAAAAAATTAATGAAAAATTATTTGAAATGCGTTCTGAAAACACAAATGCACATTTTTTTTGTGCACTAGCAGTTGTTTGGCCTAATGGAAAATACAAAGCCTATGAAGGCGCTGTGCATGGAAGTTTGAGTTTTCCTCCTAAAGGGAATCTTGGTTTTGGTTATGATCCAATTTTTATACCAACAGGATTTGATATTAGTTTTGGAGAAATGGAGCCTTCAAAGAAGCATTCTATGTCTCATAGAGCTATAGCCTTTAATAAGCTTAAGAGTGAACTTTTAGATGAATGATGAAAATAAAAAACTTAAACCAGGCTTATATATTATTTCTTTACCTATAGGTAATTCAAAAGACATAACCATACGCGCAATTGAGTATTTGCAAAGTGTTGACGAAATTTATTGTGAGGATACAAGAGTTACAAATAAGATTTTATCTATTTATAAAATAAAAAAGAGTTTAAAAAACTATCATGACCACAACGGCAAAAGAGTAAGGCCTCAAATAATAAAAAAAATAAAAGATGGTAAAACTATTGCCCTTGTATCTGATGCAGGAACGCCATTAATTTCTGATCCTGGGTATAAGTTAGTATCGGAGTTGAAGGCAAGAGAGCTTTATGTTACTGCCGCTCCAGGGGTTTCTTCTCCTATAACTGCACTCACATTGTCTGGTTTACCAACCAATAATTTTTATTTTTTGGGTTTTCTTCCTACTAAAGATCAATCAAGAAAAAATTTAATTGAAGGTATAAAAGATCTGAAAACAACAATTATTATTTTTGAATCTGCAAATAAAATTAATAAAACCCTTCAAGATCTTATTGATATCTTAGGAAATATAGAAATAGCTATTTGTAGAGAAATGACCAAAAAATTTGAGGAAATAATAACAGGTAAAATTAGTGACATAACTCAAAAAATCATATCAAAGAAGCTGAAAGGTGAAATTGTCATTGTGCTATATGGGGACAATAAAAAAGATCAAGAGATTAATATAGATGAAATTATTAACTCATTCGAAGGAAAATACTCTCCTTCAGAATTAGCTAAAATAATTTCTGATCAAACTGGTTTTTCAAAAAGCATAATTTATAATAAAATTATTAAGTTAAAAGAGGATAATTAATATGAAAATAGCCGTTCAAATGGATCATGTTAGCAAGCTTAATATTAAGGGTGACACAACTCTAGCTCTTTGCCTAGAAGCCCAAGAAAGAAAATTTAAATTATATCAGTATTTACCAGACAATCTCAGCTTTATAGGTGGGCAGTTAAAAGTTGTTGTTGAAGCGCTTAAACTTTTTGATGATCGTGAAGACTTTTTTGAGTTAGGAGAGCCTTTTACCGATGATTTGAATAGTTTTGACACAGTTTTAATGAGGCAAGAACCACCATTTGATATGCATTATATAACTTATACACATTTACTAGATCATTTAGATAAAAAAGTTCGTGTAATTAATAATCCAGTAAGTGTTAGAAACGCACCAGAAAAATTGTTAGTAACTCATTTCGCTGACTTAATGCCTAAAACAATAATCTCTAAGAATTTTGGCGAAATAAAAGAATTTGTCAGCAAGCTAAATAAAGTCGTTCTAAAGCCTCTTTATGGTAAAGGTGGTGAAGGTATAATTCTCCTAGAGTCCGATGACAAAATGATCGACAAGAAATTAGAGGATTTTTTATTAGATGAGTATGAGCCCATAATGGTTCAAGAATATCTGCCAATTGTTAAAAAGGGCGATAAAAGAATTATATTGATTAATGGAGAACCTGTTGGTTGCCTCAATAGAATTCCAGCTGAAGGTGAATTTAGATCAAACCTCGGGGTTGGTGGCTTGCCCGAACTTTCCGAACTATCACCAAGGGATATTGAGATTTGTCAAAGAATTAGTAAAACATTGATAGACTATGACCTCTATTTTGTAGGCATTGATGTTATTGGAGATTTTTTGACAGAAATAAATGTTACATGCCCAACAGGTGTTAGGCAAATTAAAGAACTGGGTGGTCCAGATATTGCAAAATTATTTTGGGATAATATATAAGTTTTAGTTGCCCATATCACATGCAGCAATAGTTGCCAGGTTTACGAGTTCCGAAACATTACAGCCTGTTGGAGCGATTTGAACAGGTTTTGATAACCCTACTAAGAGTGGACCTACTAAAGTTGCTCCCCCTAGTTCTTGCAAAAGTTTTGTTGATATGGAAGCTGAATGAATAGCAGGCATAATTAAAACATTAGCTGGTTCAGTCAATCTACAAAAAGGGTAAAGTTTCATTGCTTCAGGATTTAAAGCAACATCTGCCGCCATTTCTCCATCGTAGTCAAAATCTACATTTCTTTTATCAAGTATATCTACAGCCTCTCTCATAAATGTTGAGCGTTCACCTTCTGGGTATCCAAAAGATGAATAAGCTAAAAGAGCAGCATGAGGATCTAGGCCAAGTTTTCTAGCTAAATCTGCTCCGGCTTGTGTGATATCAGCAATCTCTTCAGCACTAGGCATATCATGAACATTAGTATCGCCAACTAAAACTGTTCTATTTTCAGATATAATTACAGAAATACCAACCATTCTTTTATTTTCAGCTGGGTCAATTACTTTCCTTATGTCTTCAAGAGCAAGAGAATAATTTCTTGTTACACCAGTAACCATAGCATCTGCATCACCCATAGAAACCATACATGCAGAAAATATATTTCTATCATTGTTTACCATTCTTAAACAATCTCTTGCCAAAACACCTCTTCTTTGAAGTCTTGAGTATAAGTAATTAGTATATTCGTCTGATTTATCTGAAATTTCAGCATTTACTATTGCAATTCCTGAATGAAGTTGTTGCCCAATTTCTGATAATGACTTTTCTATTTTCTCTTTTCTACCAACCAAAACAGGTATACCTAATCCAAGCTCTCTAAAGTTTAATGCTGCTCGAATAACTTTTTCTTCTTCACCTTCAGCAAAGACAACTTTTTTCATTAATCTTTTTGCCTTTTGGTATATTGGTTGCATGACTGCTGCTGTAGGATCTAATCTTGCCGATAATCTGTTTTTGTAGGCATCTTCATCAACGATTGGCATTCTTGCAACACCAGATTCTAGTGCCGCTTTTGCAACTGCAGGCGGAATGTCTCTTATTAATCTAGGATCAAATGGCGCTGGAATAATATAATCAGGACCATATCGTGGCCTTATACCAGAGTAGGCAGCTGCCACTTCATCAGGTACATCTTCTCTAGCAAGTTTAGCCAAAGCCTCAGCACATGCTATTTTCATTTCATCATTGATAGTTTTTGCCCTAACATCCAAAGCTCCTCTAAAGATATATGGGAAACCTAAAACATTATTGACCTGATTAGGATAATCTGATCTACCGGTTGCAATTATGCAGTCAGGTCTAGCTTCTTTAGCTAATTTAGGATCTATTTCTGGATCTGGATTTGCCATAGCAAAAACTATGGGATCTTTATTCATGGTTTCGAGCATTTCTTTCGTTAAAGCATCTTTAACTGATAAACCAAGAAATATATCTGAGCCCTTAATGGCATCAGCCAAGGATCTTGCATCTGTATCAATCGCGTGTGCCGCCTTCCATTGATTGATATTTTCATCTCTTCCAATATAGATAGGCCCTTTTGAGTCACACAAGATCGCATTGTCGTGAGGCAATCCCATTGATTTAAGAAGCTCAAGACATGCTATGCCAGCAGCACCGGCTCCGTTAACCACTACTTTAACGTCTTCTATTTTTTTATTTGTTAGGTCTAAAGCATTTATTATACCTGCAGTAGAAATTATAGCTGTTCCATGTTGGTCATCATGAAAGACTGGAATATCTAATTTCTCTCTAAGCTCACTTTCTATAATAAAACAATCAGGCGCACTAATATCTTCAAGATTGATACCACCAAAAGTTCTGCCAATTTTTTCTACGGTCGAGGAAAATACTTCAGCATCTTCTGAGTCAATTTCTATGTCAATTGCATCAACGTCGGCAAATCTTTTGAATAAAACTGCCTTACCTTCCATAACGGGCTTTGCAGCAAGAGAGCCTAAATTTCCTAAACCTAAAATAGCTGAACCATTTGAAATAACAGCTACTAAATTTCCCTTTGAAGTATAGTCGTATACTGTCTCTGGTTTCTCGCTTATAGCAATAACAGGTGCTGCAACTCCTGGTGAATATGCTAGAGACAAGTCGGACTGAGTTTCCATAGGTTTTGTTGCGGCTATAGCAATTTTTCCTGGTTTACCCTCAGCATGAAACCTTAAAGCTTCTTTTTCATCATAACTTTCGTTAGAATTTTTATTTTTATCATTCATATTAATTACATTTTAAACATTAATATTGATTTAACTATAGAAAAATAATAATTTAGTCAAGTATTTTATAATAATATAATAAAAATATATATTTTTATAAATTTTAATTACTAAAATTCACTATTTTATCTAATATTTTACTTTTGAATAAAAAATCAATAAATGTAGTGAAATGTTTATTATAATTTTGATATGAACAAATTAACTAAAGAATTAGTAGATGATAGCTCATTTAAGTTTCTTTCCTCTTATCTAGATGTTGATTTAAGAGAAAATAGAGAGAGTTATAAAGAAATTATATCAATAACAAAGGATATAATTAATAATTCTTTGCAAAAAGCAAAAGAAAATCTAGAACAAGGAAATTATAAAGGCTCTGAATGCGCAAGAGAAATAGCTAATCTTTATGACCATGTTATTAAAAACTATTATCAATATCTAAATACCCATAATTATATTTCACAAAATAAAACTGATTTTGAGAAAATGGCAATAATAGCTACCGGAGGTTATGGTAGAGGAAAAATATCACCTGGTTCAGATATTGATCTCTTATTTTTAATGCCTTTTAAAAAAACTGCTTGGGCAGAAGGTGTAACTGAGAACTTACTATATTTTCTCTGGGACTTAGGTCTAAAGATCGGCCACGCATCAAGAAATATTAATGAGTGTTTAACCCTTTCAGCCAAAGATCAGACAATCACAACATCGCTTTTAGATGCAAGATATATTTGCGGAGATAGCGAAGTAAAAAAAGTTTTTGATAAAAAATTTAGGAATACAATTTCTAAAAGGTCATCAAAAGAATTTATCGATGCAAAGCTTGAAGAGAGGGAATCCAGACATATTAAGGAAGGACAATCTAGATACCTTGTTGAGCCAAATATAAAAAATGGAAAAGGAGGTCTGAGAGATCTAGAAAGTTTATCTTGGATGACAAATTTTTGCTATCAAGCTTCTAGACCAGAGCAAATGTTTAAAAAAGGAGTTCTTACAGAGAGAGAGGCTGAGAGCTTTAAGAAATGTGAAGATTTTCTGTGGTATGTTAGATGTCAGTTGCATTTCATAGAAAAAAATCCAAATGATATAATAAATTTTAATGTTCAAATGGAGATGGCTGACAAGCTTAGTTATAATGATAGAAAAGGCCTAAAACCGGTCGAAAGATTTATGAAGCATTATTTTCTTATTGCCAAAGAAGTTGGTGATTTAACAAGAGTAATATGCTCAGTTCTTGAAGAAAGACAAAAGAATAAAAATTCATTAATTTCAACTATAAGAAATTTTTTTGAAGTCCCTGCCAAATATGTTTATTCTGGTGGCGGACTTGGTCTCTATAGTTCAAAAGGGAGGCTTAATGTATCAAATGAAGATATCTTCAAGAAAGATCCAAGTAAGATAATTTTATTTTTTAATCTTCTCGAAAAAAATAACCTATTTGCCCACCCAAATGCGGTAAGAATTATTAGAAAGTCAGCTAACCTTATTGATCATAGATTAAGAAATAACATTAAAACTAATGATTTATTTACAAATATTTTAAGTAGTCCAGAGGCAGAAAAAACTTTAAGAGCTATGAATGAGTGCGGTGTTTTAGGAAAATTTATTCCTGATTTTGGAAGAATTGTAGGTTTAATGCAGTTTAATATGTACCACCATTATACAGCTGATGAACATTTAATTAAAGCGGTGGGGGAATTAAATAAAATTTTTCATTCGAAAAGTGAAGAATTTGATCTTTTGAATTCATTAAGCCTTGATAATGATGAAAAGAGAATTCTGTCTCTAGCAATATTCTTCCATGATATTGCAAAGGGCAGAGAGAATGATCACTCAGAAGAAGGACAAAAAGTAGTAAGAAAAATGGCTAAGCGTTTAGGCCTTTCTGAGAAAGACGAAGAAATGATCTCTTGGTTAGTATTAGATCATCTGGTAATGAGTGATTTTGCACAAAGAAGAGATATTTCAGACCCAGTAACCATTTCAGATTTTGCTGAAAAAATCCAAACCACCAAAAGACTTAAACTTCTTTTGTTTTTGACTGTTGCAGATATTAGGGCTGTTGGTCCTGGGGTATGGAATGATTGGAAAGGTGAACTATTAAAAAATCTATATAAAGAAACATATCTTGCGTTAACAGGTAATTACTCTTCGAAAGATAGAATTTATAAAGCAAATGATATCAAGCAAAAAATAAAATCTCAAATAAGTAATATAAGTGAAGAAAAAAAATTAAGGTGGTTTGACTTAGTTGACGAAAAATATTGGACATCAGTCCCAGAAAAAATACAAATTCATAATTTAATTGCATGGGAAAAAGGAAATCAAGACAAAGAAAATGATATTATCGATTTTTATAATACAGATAATTATTCTTCAACAATAATGACAGTTATAACTCAAGATAGAAAAAGACTTTTTGAAAGAATTACTTCTGGATGTCTTGATATGAATATTAATATTGTTGATGCAAGAATATTTTCTAATAAGAGTAATGTTATTGATATTCTTTGGATCCAGGATAATTTTGGGAAAAAAATTATTGATAAGAAAAGATTATTAAGAATTAAAGAAAAAATATTATTTTTTATTAATGAAGATGAAATTCCGGTGATTAATTATGAAGATAATATTGATAAAAGGTCTTCAGCATTTAACATTTTGCCTGATGTATCAATTTATAATTCTCTTTCAAAAAAATATTCTGTTATAGAGGTTAGCGCTAAAGATAGACCCGGACTTCTTAATGATTTAACTAGAAAGATCTCTGACTTAAGTATTGATATAAGGAGTGCACATATAGCAACATTCGGTGAAAGAGCTACAGATGTTTTTTATGTTTTAACTAAGAGTGGTGAAAAAATATCTTCTAGAAGTAAAATAGAAAATATACAAAAAGAGCTTATTAAATCAATTAGCTTAAGTGAATATGTATAATAATAAAGCACCCAGAAGCATTATAACTGTCAGTTTATTCACAGGCCTAAGTCGATTACTGGGATTAATTCGAGATATGTTATTTAGCAGGGTGATTGGAATAAGCTATGTTGCTGATGCATTTTTTATCGCATTAAGAATACCAAATATTTTCAGAAGGATAACATCAGAAGGCGCATTTTCTGCATCGTTCATACCTATATTTTCAAGAGATTTTGTCGAAAATAAAAACAAATCGATAAGATTTGCTGAAAGCGTATTATTTTATATGATTACAACTATTACCTTATTGGTTTTGTTTGCTCAAATATTAATGCCATTGCTGATTTATGTTTTAGCTGGGGGTTTTAGTGAAAATCAAATAAAAATAGATATTGCAACAAGTTACTCTAGATTAACCCTACCTTATATTATCTTTATATCTCTTTCTTCTCTAGGATCGGCAATTATTAATAATCAGGGTAAGTTTTTTGTAACATCTTTAGCTCCAATATTTTTAAATATCTTTTTAATTATAGCTTTATTATTTCCCAATCTGAATATGATAGATAGGGGTTATCTTCTGTCTTTTGCAGTATCAATATCGGGTTTTGTACATTTCTTATTAATTTTTTATATTTTAAAGAAACAGAGATTCTCATTAAGATTTACAAAAAAGAAAGATAATAAATCTTTGCAAGATTTTTCAAAACTTGCCTGGCCTCAGACAATCTCGGGTTTTGCAGTTCAGTTTAATATTTTGATTTCAGGACTTATTTGCTCATTTAAAGAAGGAGGAATATCAATATTGTATTATGCTGAGCGTCTTTATCAGTTACCCCTTGCTTTGATAGGTATTTCTATAGGAACAGTCATTTTACCTCATCTCACTTCCTTAAATATTAATAATAAAAGAAAAGAGATGAAAAGTTTATTAAGCAATACTATCAAAATAGCCCTTGCATTAATTATTCCAGCTGCTTTTGGCCTGATAATTTTATCAGAAACTATTGTAAGTGTTATTTATGAATATGGAGTTTTTGGTTCAGAAGAAGTTAAAATTGTTTCAAATGTGTTAATAGGTTTTTCACTTGGTCTTCCAGCCTATGTTTTGATAAGAATTTTCTCTTCGGCTTTTTACTCAATATCAGATACAAAGAATCCTTTAAAATTTAGTCTTTATGCGATTTCTATAAATATAGTTCTTTCAATTCCTTTGTTTATTGGTTTTGGCGTTATAGGAATTGCTTATGCTACATCTATATCTGCTTGGATTCATGTACTAATATTTTATAAAAAACTAAAGGAACTATCTTTAGTTTTTTTTGGCAAAGATACAATAGCGGATATCATTAAGGTATTATTTAGTTCTGCAATAATGTTTTTAATATTAAGCTTATTAATTAATAATATTAATTTAATTTATCCAGCTATCTCATTGGTGATTTTAGTGATAATTGGCTTAATCTCCTATTTAGTATGCCTATTTTTTATAGGGTTTTATAGGAAAGATGATATAAAGACCTTTATTAAGGATTTTTGATTATCAAATGACAAACAAAATGAAAGAAAGAGTATTTTCTGGGGTTCAGCCCTCAGGATCTCTTCATATTGGTAATTATCTTGGTGCTATTAAAAATTTTGTAGAAGTACAAAATGACTTTGATTCAATCTTTTGCATTGTTGATCTCCACGCAATAACGGTTTGGCAGGACCCAGAAATTCTTAGTGAGAATATTATTGAAGTGGCTGCGGCCTATATTGCTTCTGGTATCGATCCAGATAAGGCAACAATCTTTGTTCAATCTCAAATTCCAGCTCATGCAGAATTAGCGTGGATATTAAATTGCATTTCTAGGATTGGTTGGCTTAATAGAATGACTCAGTTTAAAGAAAAAGCCGGTAAAAATAGAGAGGCAGCTTCTGTCGGCTTATATGTTTATCCAAATTTAATGGCCTCAGATATTCTTTTGTACCATGCAAATTTAGTTCCTGTTGGAGATGATCAGAAACAACATTTAGAGATTACCAGAGATATTGCTCAAAAATTTAATAATGATTTTGGAAAGGTTAATGAGAGTGAATTTTTTCCTTTGCCTGAACCAATGATTTTACCAGTAGCTTCAAGAGTTATGTCATTGCGCGATGGCTTAAAGAAAATGTCGAAATCAGATAGCTCTGAGATGACAAGAATAGAATTTTCTGATGAGAATGATCTCATTATGAAAAAAATTGCTAAAGCTAAGACTGATCCACTGCCTATGCCATCAGTCATCGAAGAATTAAATGATAGACCTGAGATAAATAACTTAATTAATATATATAGCGCTTTCTCAGATGAAAAGATTGAAGGAGTTATTAATAAGTTTGAAGGAAAAAAGTTGTCAGAGTTTAAAGATGATCTTTGTGATGTTGTAATAAATGAGATGGAGCCAATAAGATTAAGATTTAAAGAATTAAAAAATGATAAGACATATTTAAATAAAATACTTCATGATGGAATGATTAAAGCAAAAGAAAAATCTGATCCTATAATTAATGAAGTAAAATCAATTGTTGGCTTAGGGTAATTATTGGAGAAAAAATTGCCTGGTAATTTTTTAGTAGTTATAGACGGCACACCTGAATGTGAATCCGCTGTTCGATATGCAGCAAGAAGATCAGAACTTGCTAAAAAAGAATTAGTTGTAATTGTTGCTATTGATAACCAAAAGGAAACCCATTGGCTTGGTGTAGAGAGAAAAATAATAGAAGAAGCAGAAGAAAACACTAAAATACTTATTGAACAGCTTCAGAAAAATATATCTGGTTTTTCAAAAGTAAATATATCTTATGAGATTTTACACGGTTCAAAAATTAGTATTGTAAATAATAGAATTAAGGATAAATCTGATATTGGCTACTTAGTACTCGCTTCGAATAATAGAGGTGAATCACCAGGAGAATTAGTTGAATTTATATCAAAGTCTGGATTTTCTATTCCAGTTGTTGTAATACCAGGTGATATAAGTAATGATAATATTGATAAACTCGTTGGAATTAAATAGATAGGTAAAAAATGTTTATACAGACTGAAGAGACGCCAAATCCGGAAACTTTAAAATTTATACCTGGAGAATCGGTATTGGGAGACATACCATCAGTTTATTATAAAGATCTCGATACAGCCAAAGCTTCACCTATTGCAACTGCCCTTTTCGGAATTGATGGAGTTTGTGGTGTATATTTAGCGTCTGACTTTATTACTGTAACTTTAAAAGATAAAAGCTGGGAAAATACCAAGACAGAAGTACTAAGTTGTATATCTAATCATTATATTTCTGGATTACCTTTTATAACAAATGAAAATGCAAATCACACAGAAGAAATCAAAGAATTAAATGATGATACCTCAATTAAAATTAATGCAATAATAGAAGAAAAGGTTCGCCCTGCTGTAGCTAGAGATGGTGGTGATATTATTTTTAATAAATTTGAAGATGGTGTCGTATATATTAGTATGAGAGGGTCTTGTGATGGATGCCCTGCTTCAACTATGACATTAAAAAATGGTGTAGAGAATTTATTAAAGCATTATGTACCAGAAGTAGAAAGTGTAGTACCTCTTCAAAATGAGTAAAATTGAAGATATCTTTATATATGGTAGATCTCATAATGATTGGACTTCCAAAGAAGTGCCCGAAAATTTACTGCATGAATTATATGATATTATGAAATGGGGTCCAACAAGTGCCAATTGTTCGCCAGCTCGAATAGTATTTATTAAAACAAATGAAGCAAAAGAAAAATTAATTAAACATGTCATTGAGTCAAATATTGGAAAAACTCTCTCTGCCCCGATCACAGCAATAATTGCTTATGATAAAAAATTCTATAATCATATACCAAAGCTTTTCCCCCACAATCCTGAAGCCAAAGATTGGTTTTCATGGTCGGAAGAATTTGCTGAAATGACAGCTTTTAGGAATAGTTCATTACAAGGTGCTTATTTTATAATTGCAGCCCGTTTTTTGGGTCTAGATTGTGGACCGATGTCAGGTTTTGATAATGAAGGCTTAGATAATGAGTTTTTTAAAGATACTGAATTTAAATCAAATTTTATTTGCAATCTTGGTTACGGAGACCATTCAAAATTATTCCAAAGGTCACCCAGATTTGATTTCGATGAGATTTGCAAAATTCTCTAATGAATACTTTATTAATTGATACAACTTATGAATCATGTTCTGCATCGATTGTAGATAATAACATGCATTGTCATTATTCCTTTAATGACGCTAATAAATTTCAGTCAGAAATTATTACAGAAGTTGTATTTGATACAATAGATAAATCAGGAGTAAGTTTAAAAGATATAAAAAATATTATTGTCACAAATGGACCAGGTAACTTTACAAGCATAAGAGTTGGGGTGTCTTTCGCTCTTGGTGTTGCAAAAGGAATTTCACTGCCTTTATATTCGCTATCTTCATTAGAGTTACTATCAATTTTTTCTAATAAAGAAATATCGATAGATAAAAAATTTATAAGTATTATGCCTTCAAGAGCCGAAGAATTTTTTGTTCAAGCCTTTGATAATAATGGTAATAAAATTACCAATATTTTAAAGACAACAAAAAATGAATTGGAAAAGAAATTTTCACCAGAAGAGTATTTTGCGGTTATAAATTCATTACAAAAAGAAATCATTAATTTGGATAGTTTTGATTTAATAGCAAGAAGTTTTAAAGATATGTCACTTGATCTTATGTTCAGCTTAGAAAAGAAAAAAATAAAACTCAATAAATTAAAAGATATAAATTATTTTTCAGAACCTGCTGCTGAGAAAGTTAAATCATCATGGTATATGAAAAAAATAAAATAGATTTTAGGATTTTAGATAATTCTAATTGCAGGTTAATAAAAGCATTACAGCAAGATAAATATACTAGAAATTGGAATGAAGAAGAAATCGAACATCTCCTAAAAAAAGGAGGAGGACATGGATTAATTATTTACTTCAGTAAAAATCCAATAGGATATTGTTTTTTTCGCGATTTAACGGATGAAGCAGAAATTTTGTCTCTTGAAATAAAAAGTAAATATAGAAATAAAGGACTTGGTTCGCTTTTATTTAAGAAAATTGAATCTTATTTTGTAGATAAAAGAATTCGTAGATGTTTTCTGGAAGTTAATAAAAACAATAATTTAGCTATTAATTTCTATAAAAAAATAGGATTTGTTTACATAAAAAACATAAAAAATTATTATAAGGTTAATAATTCATATCAAGATGGGTTATTATTGCAAAAAACATATATTTAGTGCTTATATTTGGATTAAGGATAATAGAAAATGAGTATAGAAGAATTATGTGAGAATAAAGGCTTAAGGCTTACAGAGCAAAGAAGAGTTATTGCTAAGGTTCTTGATGGTTCAAGTGATCATCCTGATGTTGAGGAACTACATAAGAGAGCAATTGCTATTGATAATAATATTTCTGTAGCAACTGTTTACAGAACAGTTCGACTTTTTGAGGAGTCTGGTATTTTAATTAAGCATGAATTTGGTGATGGAAGATCTCGTTATGAGAATTTTCAAGAAAAAGATCATCATGATCACCTGATTGATATTGAAAATGGAACAATTATAGAATTCCAAAATCAAGAAATAGAAATACTTCAGAAAAAGATTGCAGAAGAGTTAGGTTTTGAGTTGGTTGATCACAGACTTGAGTTATATGCAAGAAAAAAGCAATAAAGAAATCATATAATGGATTCAAATAAAAATACCCAAAAGGGTTTATACATTAAAAACTTTGGTTGCCAAATGAATGTTTATGATGGTGATCGAATGCAGGAAATGATGAGCCCCTATGATTATGGATCTGTTAATTCAGTTGAAGATGCAGACTTGGTTATTTTAAATACTTGTCACATTAGAGAAAAGGCAACAGAAAAAATCTATTCTGAACTAGGAAGAATAAAAAAAAGCCTAGCAGGTAAAGGAAGAAAAACAACAATAGCTGTTGCTGGTTGTGTTGCTCAAGCTGAAGGCAAAGAGTTAATTAAAAGAGCCCCAATTATTGACTTAGTTTTTGGACCTTTAACATATCATCACCTACCTGAGATTTTAAAATCTTTTGAAAATGATAAGTCAAAAAAGAAAAAAGCTATTATTGATATAGAACCTCCTGATAATGATAAATTTGAAACACTACCAAAAAGGTTAAAAGCTAATAGAAATGTCAGTTCATTTTTATCTATTCAAGAGGGCTGCGATAAGTTCTGCACATTTTGTGTCGTTCCATATACTAGAGGAGTTGAGACCTCAAGGCCATACTCAGAAATAAAAGATGAAGCGCTTGAATTGATTGATTCTGGCGTTAAAGAAATTATCTTATTGGGTCAAAATGTTAATGCGTGGACTAACAGTTACGACAAGATGGATTTTGCAGATTTAATTTATGAGTTATCTCTTTTAGATATTAAAAGGATTAGATTTACCACTAGTCATCCTAATGACATGAATGAAAAATTAATCACAAGCTATAAGGATATTAAAAAACTTCAGCCATATCTTCATTTACCAATTCAATCTGGATCTAATGAAGTATTAAAGAATATGAATAGAAATTATTCCTCATCGGAATATATTGATATTATTAATGAACTTAAATCTGTTAGACCTGATATTGCTATATCTGGCGACTTTATTGTTGGATTTCCTGGTGAAACTGAAAAAGATTTTGTTAAGACACAAGAAATAATAGAGGAAATAGGATATGCGCATGCGTATAGTTTTAAATATTCGCCAAGACCAGGTACACCCGCAGGCCAGATGGAAGATCAAATTGAAGAAAAAATAAAGTCAAAGAGGTTATCAATACTACAGGATGAAATAAAAAAAAGTATGTATAATTTTAATAGAAAATTTTTAAATAAAAATCTCCCTATATTAGTTGAAAAAGAAACATCAACGAATTATTTTTCTGGAAGATCTCCATATTTGCAATCTGTCCATTTTCAATCAGATAATTCATGTATTGGAAATATCGTTGAGATAAAAATTACTAAGGTTAATGAGAATAGTTTGTCGGGTGAAATATTACAGTAAATGCAAAAGAGCAAACAAATAAATAAAGTTAATAAAAAACATACTATTGAATTTGAGAATAATTCTTTTTTGCCAGAATTATATGGTAATCATGATCAAAATCTTGCGAAATTTGAAAATTATTATGGAGTTTCAATTTCTTATCGTGGGAATATTTTAGAAATTTCGGGAGATAACGAATCAAGCTTAATCGTTGCTGATAAGATAATGCAACTTTACAACGAATTAGATAATGGAATTAAATTAGGCATAAAAGACATAGATGTGTTTTTAAAAAGTAAAAAGATTGATAAAGATAAGTTCCTAATTAAAACTAAAAATAAAAAAATCTACGCTAGATCTAAAAATCAAGAAAAATTTGTCGAAGCTATAAACAAAAATGACCTAGTTTTTGGAGTGGGGCCAGCAGGAACTGGAAAAACTTATTTAGCAGTAGCCACCGCTGTGCAAAGTTTGCTCAACAATCAAATTTCGAGAATAATACTTTCACGCCCAGCAGTTGAAGCTGGAGAAAGATTGGGTTTTTTGCCCGGTGATTTGAAAGAAAAAATTGATCCGTATTTGAGACCTTTATATGACGCTCTTAATGACTTGATGCCAAAAAAGATATTAGAAAACAATATTGAGTCAGGGATAATTGAGATAGCTCCTTTAGCATTTATGAGGGGCAGAACATTAGAAAATGCTTTTATAATTTTAGATGAGGCACAAAATACCTCAAATATACAAATGAAGATGTTTGTTACAAGATTGGGGCGTAATTCAAAAATGGTAATTTTAGGCGATGTCACACAAATTGATTTACCAACTGGAAGCTCATCAGGATTAAATGAGATATTAAAATTATTACCAAAAGAAGAAGGTATTGAAATTATAAATTTTCTATCAAAAGATATTGTTAGACATCGTCTAGTTGATAAAATCGTTAAGGCTTACTCCAAACTTAAAAAATAAAAATGAATAAATCGCGATCGATATTTATAAAGAAAACTAAGGAATGGAGCGAGCATGAAGTTTCATTTGTACGCGAAGTTTTAGGACACACATTTAAAAATATGCTTAATGGAAACGAATTAAATCATGAGATTAGTGTATTGCTTACCAACGATGAAGAGATAAGAGAACTTAATAAAAAATACAGAAACATTGATAAGCCAACAAATGTTTTATCGTTTTCTATTATGAGTGATACAACTGTTAATGAATTAAGAATGATTGGAGATATAGCGGTATCTAAAGAAAAAATTTTAAGTGAGGCTAAGGATCAAAACAAAACCTTTAACGATCATTTAGCCCATATTGTGATCCATGGCTTTTTGCATTTATTAGACTTTACCCATGATAATAATGAAGATTCAATTATTATGGAAAATAAGGAGGTTGAATTATTAAAGATGATAGATATTTCAAATCCTTATGTTGATAGAATTTAAATGAGTATATTTTCTAAAATAAAATTATTTGGATCAATTAATAAAGACAACTCCAAGAATCTAGATAATATCATAGAAGCTTCAGACAATTCTTCGAGACAATTAACTCCTGAAGAAAAAGATATGCTTAATAATGTTATAGGTTTTGGAGAATCCAGAGTTGAAGATTGTATGGTTCCAAGAGCTGATATTGTAGGGTTAGAAATTAATATTGATATCAAGAAAATATTAAAGACTTTCTCCGATTCTAATCATTCAAGAATACCCATTTATAAAGAAACATTAGATAATCCAGTTGGAATGCTGCATATGAAAGACCTCATTGGTATTTTTTCTGATAAAAATATAAATGAAATTGATATAGAAAAGTTTTTAAGGGATATTCTTTTTGTTCCACCTTCAATGAAATCAAGAGATTTACTTGTTAGCATGCAAACATCTAGAATTCATATGGCTTTAGTAATTGATGAATATGGTGGAACAGATGGTTTAGTCACTATTGAGGATTTGATAGAAGAGATCATTGGTGAAATTGAGGATGAATTATTTGAAGAGGATCTAGATAGAATTAAGATATATGATAATTATATTGATACTTCTGCAAGAGCCTCTATTGAAGAGATAAATGATATTATTGGGTATTCTTTATATACTGAAGATACTGATGAAGAAATTAATACTATAGGTGGTTTAGTTTTCATCTTAGCGGGGCACGTACCCCAAAGGGGAGAATTAATTAGCCACCCTCTTGGCTTTGAGATTGAGATTACAGATGCTGATTCTAGGAGAATCAAAACTGTAAGATTAAGAATTAAAGTTGATAAAGAATAATTAAAAAGATCTTAAAAAATGTTTAAATTATTTTTAATTTCATCTTTTTTGGGTGCGCTTTCTAATTTAATACAAGCGCCTTGGAATTTTTTCTTTCTTATTTTTTTAATTTTTCCAATTCTTCACTTAATTCTAGATATTAAAATAAAAGATCAAAGTTATCCTCATCGATTTATTTCAGTATTATTAATATTGGGAGGTTTCTTGTATTTCTATTTTTTATTTGGATTTTCATGGATTATTTCTGCATTTGAATTTAGACCTGAATTATCTCCATTTAAATTAATAACTCTTTTTGGCCTTCCGCTATTAATGTTAATATTTCTATCTCCAAGTTTTATTATTCCTGTAATTTTCTGGGATACAAAAATTAATAAGATAATATCATTAGCGTCCTGTATCTCAATCGGTGAATTCTTACGAGGAAATATCTTTACAGGATTTTCATGGAATAATTTTTCTCACTCTCTTGCGGTAAATGAAAATCTTATGCAAATATTTTCATTAACTGGTCAATATTTAGCTACATTTTTCTTAATATTAATTTCACAATTTCTTTTATTTTTTTGGAGAGATAAAGAATATTTCAAAGCTTTGACCCTTATAAGTATATTACCAGTTATCTTTCTTTATGGATCAATTAGAATTGAAGATAATCAATTTATCGATAATAACCTTATTGGTGTTGTTCAACCAAATGTCTTGCAAAAAGATAAAATGGATAATCCAGATGAATACGAAATATTAAGGAATCTTATTGATCTATCAAATAATAATGATGCAAGTTTTTTAATATGGCCAGAAAGCTCTATACCAATTCTTTTACAATATAACCCTGAAGTAATTGAGCTTATAGTTGATAATTTGCCAAAGGAAAGTGAGATATTAATTGGTAATATTACTTTTCAAGCCGGTAAATTTAAAAATTCTGCTTTGTTAATTGATCAAGGTAAAAAGATTAGAGATATTTATCATAAGGTACATTTAGTTCCTTTTGGAGAATATATGCCATTTCAAGGATTTTTAGCAAAAATACCTTTTATGAAAATTGTCACTGGCGATATTGGTTTTGATAGGGGGGAGGAAATTAAAAGTATTAATACTAAAGTTGGAAATGCGAGAGTTGCTATTTGTTATGAAATAATTTTTCCAGAAGAGATCAATCCAAATAATGAAAAACTAGATCTGATTATCAACATTACAAATGATGCTTGGTTTGGAAGTAGTTCGGGACCATTTCAACACTTTAATTCATCAAGATTTAGGGCAATTGAGCAGGGTGTACCAGTTTTTAGATCAGCTAATACTGGCATTTCAGCTATCATTGATCCTTATGGAAGGATAATAGATAAGATTGGATTAGGTAAAAAAGGTTCAATCTTTTCACCTCTACCTAAAAAAACTATGGAGACATATTATAGTAAAGTTGGTGATTTTTTATTTTTTGGTGTATTGATATTAACCTTATTAATAATGATTTTTTTTAAAAAGAAGAAAAAATATGGGTGATCAATCAAGAAATTATTTTTTTACATCCGAGTCTGTTTCCGAAGGTCATCCCGATAAGATTTGTGATAGAATATCAGATACAATTTTAGATGCATACTTATCTTTAGATAAAAATTCCAGAGTTGCAATAGAAACTCTTGTCACTACTAATTTAGTTGTAATTTCTGGAGAAATTAGATCAATAAAAAAAATTTCTGACAGTGAAATTGAATCTTTATCAAGAAATGCAATTAAAGAAATAGGATATGATTTCGGAGACTTTAATCATGAAAATGTAAAAATTATGATTTACTTGCATGAGCAATCACCTGATATTGCAAGAGGAGTTGATGCTGTTGGTGATAATTCTGAAGGTGCGGGCGATCAAGGAATTATGTTTGGTTATGCTTGTAATGAAACAAAAGAATTAATGCCGGCGACATTATCCTTTTCACATAAAATTCTCAAAGACCTAGCAGATAAAAGGAAAAACAAAATAATTACTGGAATACTTCCAGACTCAAAATCTCAATTAACTCTATTTTATGAAGACGATAAACCAAAATATATTGATTCAATTGTTGTTTCCTCTCAGCATACCGAAGAAACAACTCAGGAATATTTGCATGAAGAAATCAATAAGTTGTGCAAAAAAATTCTACCGGAAGAATGGTATACACCTGATACAAAACTTTTAGTTAATCCCACAGGCAAGTTTGTTATAGGTGGTCCTGTAGGAGATACAGGCTTGACAGGAAGAAAAATTATTGTCGATACTTATGGCGGAGCATCTCCTCATGGAGGAGGAGCATTTTCTGGAAAAGATCCAACAAAGGTTGACCGATCGGCTGCATATGCCGCAAGATATTTATCTAAAAACATAGTGCATTCAGGTATTTCTGAAAGATGCACGATTCAATTATCATATGCAATTGGAATTTCTGAACCATTATCAATTTATGTTGATTTGCATGGTAATAATAGAGTTGACACAAATAAAGTAGAAAAATTCATTAAGGATAGATTTGATTTATCACCAAGAGGAATTATAGACATGCTTGGTTTATGTAATCCAATTTTCTCAGAAACTTCATCATATGGACATTTTGGAAGAGAGCCAAACGACAAAGGTTGTTTTACATGGGAAAATTTAGACATATCTAGTGAATTTAAAAATGAATTACTCTGATGATTTTAAATTTAAGAATTATTTTAATTCAAGAAACAGGTCATTAACTAAAGATCAAAAGTCAATTCTCGATTTTTATCAAAAGAAAATATCTTTAGAATCATTTTGTGAATTAGAACAATTAGACGAATATAAATATATATCCCTAGAAATTGGATTTGGAACAGGTGATATTCTTCTTAATAATGCTTTAAATTTTCCTAAGAATTTATTTGTAGGAATTGAATATTATAAAAAAGGAATAGCCCAGCTGTTATTAAATATGGAAAAACATAATTTAAAAAATATAAGACTGTTTTATGGAAATGCCTTTGATTATCTAAAGCTAGCTAAGACAAATTATTTAGATGAAATTTTAATTATGTTTCCAGACCCTTGGCCAAAAAAAAGACATTGGAAAAGGCGCATTATTAATAAAGATAGTGTAAATGAAATATCAAGAATACTTAAATCAAATGGAAGAGCTCTTTTTTTTACTGATAATAAGGGTTTGGCTTATTGGGGTCTAAGACATTTTATATTAAATGCAGATTTTAATTGGGAAATTGATATGCCTATTAATTGTAGAAATAAAATTAGTACATACCCCAGTTCGCGATATGAGCTAAAAGCATTTAAAAATAATATAAATCCTTTTTATTTTAAGTTTATTAAGCATTAATTGATTAAAACTTTAAATTCTTGATTTTTGATAATTAATTTGTAATATAAGCATATATTTCGGATTTATTACGAAGTGGGCGACTAAAAATCACCCGCTTTTTTTATTTTTTGAAAGATAGTATATGGAAAATTATTATGAACATCTTTTAGCTCCAGATGGCAATCAAGAGTTTGCTACATATATTATTGGCATGCTTGATGACTTAAATTATGGACTAGTAAGAATAAAAATTAATGGGAAAAAAGTTACAAATATTCAAATAATGGCTGAGAATAATCAACATACTTTATCATTTGAAGATTGTGAGATACTAAATGAGGCTATTATTGATTATTTAGAAAAAAATGAAAAAATATTTGCAGATTATTCATTAGAAATCTCCTCTCCTGGTATTGAGAGACCTCTTACTAGGCAGAAAGATTTTAATACCTGGTCTAATAATTTTGTGCAAATAAAGCTAAATAGCGATAAAGACTTTCCAAAGAAATTTAAAGCTAAACTTTTAGGTTTTTCAGAGAACAAAATAAAAATTTTTATCGAGGATGAAAGAGACTTAGAAGGAGAATATGACTTAGATCCATTAATGATTAAAGAAGTAATTCTCTCTTGGGTAGAAAAGGATCCCCCAAAGCCTAACTTAATTAGTTAGTTTTATGAAAGGAAAAGATTATGTCACCAACGGGTATAAGTGCTAATAGATTAGAGTTATTACAAATTGCTGATGCGGTAGCAAAAGAGAAAGCAATCGATAAAGAAATTGTTTTATCTGCTATGGCTGAGGCGATTGAAAAAGCTGCTGCTTCGAAATATGGTGCGGAAAATAAGATTAGAGTTGATATAAATAACGATACGGGAAATATTCGTCTTCTTAGGCTGCTTGATGTAGTAGAAGAGGTTGAAGATAATTTCAGGCAAATTAATTTAAAGGATGCAAAAAAAATTGATCCAAATGCCTCTTTAGAAGGACCCGCAGTTGAAGAAGAGCTTCCCCCAATAGATTTTGGAAGAGTAGCAGCTCAAAGCGCTAAACAAGTTATTGTTCAAAAAGTACGAGATGCCGAAAGAGAGAGACATTATGAAGAATTTAAAGATAGAGTCGGTGAGATTATTAGTGGTGTTGTCAAAAGAGTTGAGTATAGTTCTGTAGTTGTAGATTTAGGTAGAGCTGAAGCTGTAATAAGAAGAGATCAATTGCTTCCACGAGAGGCTTATAGAGCTGGTGATAGAGTAAGAGCATATATTTATGAAGTAAGAAGAGAAATTAGAGGGCCGCAGATTTTCTTATCTAGAACACATTCAGATTTTATGGCTAATCTTTTCGCGCAGGAAGTGCCCGAGATTTATGATGGTATTATTGAAATTATTGGAGTAGCACGTGATCCTGGAAGCAGAGCAAAGATTGCTGTTTTTTCAAAAGAAACAAGCATAGATCCAGTTGGTGCATGTGTTGGAATGAGAGGTAGCAGGGTTCAAGCGGTTGTAAATGAGCTCCAGGGTGAGAAAATAGATATCTTATCATGGACTGATAATATTGCTGATTTTGTTGTAAAAGCTTTGCAACCAGCTGAAGTAATGAAGGTAGTTTTATATGATGAAGATGAACGTTTAGAAGTGGTTGTTCCAGAGGACCAACTATCACTAGCTATAGGACGAAGAGGACAAAATGTTAGATTAGCTTCAGAATTATCTGGTTGGGAGATAGATATACTTACAGAAGACCAAGAATCTGAGAGAAGACAAAAAGAATTCCAAGAAAGAACTAATTTATTTATTGAATCTTTAGATGTTGATGAATTATTAGCTCAATTATTAGTTACTGAAGGCTTTTCTGAGGTTGAAGAAATAGCCATGGTTGAAATTGGTGAGATAACTAGTATTTCTGGATTTGATGAAGAAACAGCTCAAGAGATTCAAGCCAGAGCTAATGATTTTTTAGAAAAGGAAAATGTTCTCCTTGAAGAAAAAAGAAAGGAACTTGGCGTACAAGATGATATTCTTGAAATTGAAGAGTTAAGTTTGAAGATGATTATTAAATTAGGGGAAAATGATGTTAAAAGTCTTGAAGATTTTGCTTATTGTTCTACAGACGATTTAGTTGGTTGGGAAGAATATAAAGACGGAGTGAAGCATCGTGAATTAGGTATACTCTCATCATTTGAATTGGATGAAGATTATGCCAATGAGTTAATAATGAAGGCAAGAAAAATCATTGGAATAATTGAAGAAGATAATGAAGAAAATTTTGATGAAGCAATATCTGATGATCAAGATGAGGTTTCGGATAGTAATGAATTAGAAATCAACTCAGAAGATAATTGATCTTTTAGTTAAATAATTAAGGAAAAATATATGCCTGAAGATACTAAAAAAGATAAAAAAGAGAAAACGCTCTCTCTCAAAACTAATACAAAATCTTCTAAAAGTACGATTGGTACCAGAAGCAGAGGAAGCTCAAGAGTTTCAACGGTTGTTGTTGAATCAAAAAGAGGAAAAATTTCTAAGACAAGAAAGCCGAGTGCACCAAATATTAAAACTAGAACAAGCTCAGTTACATCAAGAACGATTAAAGAACCAACCGAAAATGATGTTTTTGGTAACTTGACTGATAAGGAGAAGATTGCAAGGGAAAAAGCACTTTTAGATTCTGACACAAGAAAGAAAAATGATACCGTTTTTGAAAAGGGAATTTCGAAAGAAGGAAATATTAAAAAAGAAACGGAGACCAAAAAAGGAAAAGACTCTAGTGATCTGCCTTCAGATGGAGAGTTTGAAAAAACTACAAAGAAAAAAAGCTTTATGTCTAAAAAAAGTGACACCCAAAGTCCATCAGTTAGAAAGAAAGAAAGCAAAGGTGAAGATAAGGATAAATCAACAAAAAAAGCTAAAAATGAACCTCAAAAAAGGAGAAAAGGAAAGCTTACTATTTCAGAAGCCTTAAATGAGAACGAAAGACAAAGATCTCTTGCGTCAATAAGAAGAAGACAAGAAAAAGCAAAAAAGAAAGCTTTTATTAGTGACACCCCTAAAGAGAAAATATCAAGAAATGTTGTTATACCAGAGTCAATAACTGTTCAAGAGCTCTCAAACAGGATGGCAGAAAGAGGTGTTGATGTGATTAAATCTCTCATGCAACAAGGAGTTATGGTTAAGATTAATGACTTTCTTGATGCTGATACAGCCGAACTTATTGTGGAAGAATTTGGGCACTCAGTAACAAGAGTTTCAGAATCTGATGTTGAGGTTGGTTTATCCTCAGAAGATGATTCTGAAGAATCAAAAAAATCTAGACCGCCTGTTGTAACAATAATGGGACATGTTGATCATGGCAAAACATCATTATTAGACTCTATTAGAGAAACGAGCATTGTCTCGGGCGAAGCTGGCGGAATTACGCAGCATATTGGAGCTTATCAAATAATAATAAACGATAACAAAATCACTTTTATTGACACTCCTGGACATGCAGCATTTACTTCCATGAGAGCAAGAGGAGCAAAGGTTACAGATATTGTTATTCTTGTTGTTGCTGCTGACGATAGTGTTATGCCACAAACAATAGAAGCTATTAATCACTCTAAAGAAGCAAATGTACCTATTATAGTTGCAATTAATAAGATGGATAAACCTGAAGCAAATCCAACAAAAACAAAAAATGATCTTTTAGAGCATGAATTAATAGTTGAAGAGTTAGGCGGAGATATTCAATGTATTGAACTTTCAGCTCAAACTAAGGAAGGTATTGAGGATTTGTTAGAAGCAATTAATTTGCAAGCTGAAATTCTCGATCTAAAAGCTAACCCTGACAGACAAGCTGAAGGATTTGTTATTGAGTCAAAATTAGATAAAGGTCGAGGACCTGTAGTGACAACAATAATTCAAAAAGGAACCTTAAAAAAAGGTGATATAGCAATTGTTGGACAGAATTGGGGAAAAGTTAGATCTTTAATCAATGATAAGGGTGATCAAGTAACTAAGTGTTATCCGGGAGATCCGATAGAAGTTTTAGGTTTAAATAATACACCTAATGCCGGAGATTTTCTCTCAGTAGTGGAGAATGAAGCAAGAGCAAGAGAAATAACTGAGTATAGAGAGAGACAAAATAGAAAAGAAGCTCCAAATGTTCCACAATCAAATATTGAGCAAATGTTATCTAAAATTAAGGATGAAACAAAAAAAGAATTACCAATTATTATAAAAGCCGATGTTCATGGGTCCTCAGAGGCAATAAAGGACGGAGTTCTAAATATTGGTAATGAAGAAATAGCATGTAGAGTTGTTCACTCCGGAGTAGGAGCAATTTCTGAAAGTGATATCTCACTTGCCGAAACATCTAACTCGATTGTTTTTGGTTTTAATGTCAGAGCAAATACTCAAGCAAAAGACTTAGCAGATTTGTCTCAAATCAACATAATTTACCATTCCATAATATATGATTTACTCGATGATATCAAAAATATGTTAGAAGGAAGGCTTGATCCTGAGCTAAAGGAAAATATTCTTGGGAATGCTGAAGTATTGGAGGTATTTAAAATATCTAAGACAGGCAATATTGCAGGTTGTTTAATTAATGATGGTAATATTAAAAAAGGGGAGCATGCAAGATTAATAAGAGATGGTATTGTCGTTTATGAGGGTAAAATCAAAGAACTTAAAAGATTTAAAGATGATGTTAAAGAAGTTCAATCAGGCCAAGAATGCGGTTTAGCTTTCGATAATAACGAAGACATAAAACCTAAAGATAAGATTGAATGTTATGAAGTTAAAGAAATTAAAAAGAAAATTTAATTTTTATAATAAAAAATGAAAAAAAAAAATTCTAGTCAGCAAAAAGAAGTTTCTCAAAGACAATTAAGGGTTCAAGAGCTTTTAAGATCAGCTTTGAATGAGATACTAATAAGAGGTGAGAGTAAAAATCCAATATTAGATAATATTCTAATAACTATTACCTATGTTGATGTATCTCCAGATTTAAGAAATGCAAAGTTTTATATAGTTCCATCCGATACTAATAAAATAGAAATTGTTATTGAGTCCTTTAATGAATCAAAAAAAATAATCAGAAAAAAAATCGCGGACAAAGTAAAATTGAAGTATGTACCAGAAATATCATTTTTTTTTGATGAAACTATTAACGAGATTAAAAGACTAGACGAATTATTTTCTTCTCAAAAAGTGCAAAATGATACAATTATCAAATAAAATTAAATCCAATGGTGATTACTTTTCTAGTGGTTGGATTTGTATAAATAAACCAACTAATATGAGTTCATTTGATGTAGTTAGAAAATTAAGAAGAATTCTTTCCATAAAGAAATTGGGTCATGCAGGAACATTAGACCCTCTAGCAACAGGAATTTTACCAATAGCTTTTGGAAATGCGACAAAGACTATTTCTTATTTAGTTTCTTCAAAAAAGAAGTATCGATTCTCAATTTTATGGGGTGTTAAAACCATGAGTCATGATCTTGAAGCTAAAATAATTGAAAAATCAGATTTTATACCAAAAAAGGAAGATATTTTAGCTGTAATAAGTAAATTCAAAGGTGAAATTTACCAAAGACCACCAAAATATTCTGCTGTAAAGGTTGATGGTCAAAGAGCTTACATGCTTGCAAGACAAGGTATCGATTTTTGTATTAAAGAAAAAAAGGTTAAATTACACGACTTGATATTATTAGATCATAAAACCGATAAAACCGAATTTATTGCATCTGTAGGTAAGGGCTTTTATATTAGGTCTTTAGCAAGAGATATATGTGAGAAACTGGGCGCTTTAGGAGTAATTAGTAGTCTTGAAAGGTATGAATTAGGACCTTTTTCAATAGAAAACACTTTTTCACTAGAAACGATTGAAAAATTAGTGCATAGTGCGCCAGCTGGAATGGTTGAAGGAGATCTTCTTATTCCTTTAAGTGAAGTGCTGGACGACATCCCGGCGTTACTTATAAGCAATAAAGAGGCAAAGAGAATTCAACAAGGTCAATCATTTTATAATGATGATTTACATAGAAATTCCAAGCTGGGAAGTGAGGTTCTATTATTGAAAGATAAAAGACCTATCGGACTTGCCACTGTTTGTGAAAATTCTTTCAAACCTAAGAAAGTTTTTTCTGAGGAAATTTTTAATTTAAGGAGTATTTGATGTCGATTAATGCAGATAGAAAAAAGGAAATTATTAAGGATTTTGCTACTGTTGAAGGCGATACTGGATCGCCTGAAGTTCAAGTAGCTGTATTGACAGAAAGAATTAAGAATCTTACTGAGCACTTTAAAGATCACAAAAAAGATATTCATTCAAGACAGGGCTTACTCAAGCTAGTTAATCTAAGAAGAAAGATGTTAGACTATGTAAAGTCTAAAAACGAACCTCGATATGAAGATCTTATTAAGCGTCTTGGGCTAAGAAGATAATTTATTCTTAAAGAATGCACGTTTCAAATCTATCAAAATCAATATAGGAAGTATGTAATAAAATGTTTGATATTCAAAATGAAGTTTTAGAATGGGGTGGAAAAAAATTAACAATTGAAACTGGGAGGGTTGCTAGACAGGCACATGGTTCAGTTATAGCTACATACGGTGGAACATCAGTTTTAGCTACAGTTGTTGCTGATAGAGAAGAAAAGAAAGGTTTAGACTTCTTTCCTTTAACAGTAAATTACCAAGAAAAAGGTTATGCAGCAGGTAAAATACCTGGTGGTTTTTTTAAAAGAGAAGGTAGGCCTTCAGAGAAAGAAACATTAGTTTCAAGATTAATAGATAGACCTATAAGGCCTTTATTTGCTGATGGCTTTAAATGTGAAACACAAGTTATTGCTACAGTAATAAGTTATGATACTGAAAATGATGCAGATATAGTTGCATTAATAGCATGTTCAGCAGCTTTAACCTTATCAGGCGTTCCTTTTATGGGTCCAATTGGCGCAGCAAGGGTTGGCCTCAAAGATGGTGAATATATATTAAATCCTACAAAAGAAGAAACGGAGACTTCTGATCTTGACCTGGTAGTTGCCGGAACAAAAGATGCTGTTTTAATGGTAGAATCTGAGGCTAAAGAGTTATCTGAAGAACAAATGTTAGGAGCGGTTACTTTTGGACAAGAGAACTTTGTTCAAATTATTGATGCTATAATTAGTTTAGCTGAAAAGGCAGCAAAAGAGCCTAGAGAATTTGAAAAAAAGGATATATCCGATATTGAGAATAAAGTAAGTTCAGCTATCAAAGATGATTTATCAAAAGCATACAAGGAAGCAGATAAACAAAAGAGAACTGAAAAAATTGCTGAGATAAAAAAGAATCTTATATCTGAATTAGTTTCAGATGATGATGAAGATGAAGATCATAATGAATCAACAATATCATCAGCATTTAAAACAATTGAAAAAAACATTGTTAGAAATAATATCTTAGATACCGGTGAAAGAATTGATGGTCGTGATCTAGAAACAGTCAGGCCTATTCAATCTGATGTTAGTATTTTACCCCTTACTCATGGTTCAGCGCTCTTCACAAGAGGTGAAACTCAGGCCTTAGTCGTTACAACCCTTGGAACAGGTGTTGATGAAAAATTTGTTGATGGATTAGATGAAACCTATAAAGAACGATTTATGCTTCATTATAATTTTCCTCCTTATTCAGTTGGTGAAACAGGAAGAACTGGTTTTACTGGGAGAAGGGAGATAGGTCATGGTAAATTAGCATGGAGAGCTCTTAAAGCAGTAATGCCTGAATATGATGCCTTCCCTTATACAATAAGACTTGTTTCTGAAATAACTGAATCAAATGGATCTTCATCTATGGCTACTGTTTGCGGATCTTCTTTGGCTATGATGGATGCCGGAATACCGTTGTCAAAACCAGTGGCTGGTATAGCCATGGGTCTAATTAAAGAAGATGATAGAGTTGCTGTTTTATCTGATATTCTTGGAGATGAGGATCATCTCGGAGATATGGATTTTAAAGTTGCTGGAACAAATGATGGGATTACTTCTTTGCAAATGGACATCAAAATTACTGGAATTACCAAAGATATAATGGAAACTGCCTTATCGCAGGCAAAAAATGGAAGAATTCATATTCTTGGAGAAATGGCCAAGGCTCTTGATAAGGCTAGAGATACAGTTAATTCTAATGCTCCAAGAATTGAAACAATAAATGTTCCTACAGATAAGATTAGAGAAGTAATTGGTGCTGGTGGAAAAGTTATAAGAGAAATTGTCGAAGAGAGTGGAGCAGTAGTAGATATTAATGATGACGGTATTGTTAAAATTGCTTCAAATAACGCCGAGGCCATAGAAAAAGCTTTAGAAATGATTAATTCAATTGTTGCTGAACCAGAAGTAGGGATAATCTATGAAGGAAAAGTTGTAAAAATTATGGACTTTGGTGCTTTTGTAAACTTCTTTGGAAAGAAGGATGGTCTTGTTCATATTTCACAATTGTCTACTGAAAGAGTTAATAAAGTTACAGATGTTGTTAGTGAAGGAGATATAGTCAAAGTTAAATTTGTTGGTTTTGATCGAGGAAAAGTAAAGTTATCTATGAAGAATATTGATCAAGAAACAGGAGAAGAATCAGTTAACGAAGATAAAAAAGAGAATAAAAAAGAGAATAAAAAAGAGAACAAAAAAGAGAATAAAAAAGAGGATACTGATACTAAAAAAGAAGATTCTTAAAGATCGTCAGTCTTAGGCATTCCTATAACATTGTAACCTTGATCTACATAATGTATTTCACCCGTTACTCCTCTTGAGAGATCCGATACTAAATAAAGACCAGATGAACCAATATCATCCAAATTAAGAGGAATATCTTTTAATGGTTTATGTTTTTCAGCAAATTTAAACATACTTCTGGCATTTTTGACTGCTGAACCGGCAAGAGTTCTCATCATACCAGCTGATAGTGCATTTATCCTTATTCCTCTTTCACCTAAATCTACAGCAAGATATCGGACTGATGATTCCAATGCAGCTTTGGCAACACCCATAACATTATAATTTGGTATTACTCTTTCAGAACCACTATAAGTTAGTGTTAGAATTGAACCATTATCACTTATTATAGGTTCAAAAATCTTAGTAATATTAGTTAAAGAAAAACATGAAATTTCAAGAGTTTTGAGAAAGTTTTCTCGGGATGTATTAATATATTTTCCATTAAGTTCATTTTTATCTGAATGCGCAATTGAATGAACAATAAAATCTATTTGTCCCCATTTATTTTTGATAAAGTCAAAAGCATCAACTAATTCATTTTCATTTAGAACATCACAATCAATTAAATTATCTATGCAATTAATTGAATCTGCCAAAGGCTCAACTCTTTTTTTAAAGGTTTCTCCCTGATATGTGAAAGCCAGATCTGCGCCATTTTGATGAAGTTTATTTGCAATACCCCAGGCTAAAGAATGGTCATTTGCCACTCCCATTATTAATCCCCTTTTTCCTTTCATTATTTGGTCATTCATAATTGTTAAATTTCTATTATTTATAAATTTGGATTTTTAAAAACTAATGAAGCATTAGTTCCGCCAAAACCAAAACTGTTAGATAATAAACACCCTATATTTGCATTATCAATCCTTTCTTGATTAATTGGTAAGTCCTCAAATTTAGGATCAATATTTTTGATGTTGGCAGATTTTGCAATAAAATCATTTTGCATCATTAATAGAGAGTATATAGCTTCTTGAACCCCAGCTGCACCAAGACTATGACCAGTCAAAGATTTTGTAGCGCTTATATTAGGAATTTTACTCCCAAATGTCTCTCTTATGGCCTCAACCTCTTTTTCATCACCAATAGGTGTTGATGTTGCATGTGGATTGATATAATCAATTTCACAACCAATATTTTCCATGGACATTTTCATACATCTGACAGCCCCTTCTCCTGAAGGTTGAACCATATCATGCCCATCAGATGTTGCTCCATATCCAACAATCTCAGCATAAATTTTTGCTCCCCTGGCTTTGGCTTTTTCCATTTCTTCAAGAACAAGAACGCCTGCGCCACCAGCAATAACAAAACCATCTCTATCCTTATCGTAAGCTCTACTTGAAGTAGAAGGATTATCATTATATTTTGATGACATTGCTCCCATTGCATCAAAAAGGACAGACAAAGCCCAATTTAGTTCTTCACCTCCACCTGCAAACATTGTGTCTTGTTTTCCAAACTGAATAAGTTCGTAAGCATTGCCAATGCAATGCGAAGAAGTTGCGCATGCTGAGGAAATTGAATAATTAATTCCTTTGATTCCAAATGGTGTAGCTAAGGTTGCTGAATTAGTTGACGACATAGCTTTAGGAACAGCAAAAGGTCCGACTCTTTTTGGTCCCTTTTCCCTAGTTATATCAGCTGATTCAACAAGTGTTTTTGTTGAAGGCCCTCCAGAGCCCATTATGATGCCTGTTTTTTCATTTATAATATCTTTTTCTTCTAAACCAGCATCTTCGATTGCTTGCTGCATAGAAATATAATTCCATGCTGCACCCATTCCCATAAATCTTCTTATCTTTTTATCTAAATACTCCTCAGGATCAAGATTAGGCTTACCATATATTTGACTTCTGAAACCCAAATCTACATGTTCTTCAGACCTAGATATTCCTGATTTTCCTTCACGTAGACTTGAAAGTACCTCTTGAGTATTGTTTCCTATACAAGATACAATACCCATACCTGTTACTACTACACGTCTCATGTTTTATCCCTCTTTTCTATGAAAACAATGCTACCCTTAAATCACTTGCTTCATATATTGGTTCGCCATCTGCTGACAATATACCATCGGCAATTCCTAAAACTAACTTACTTGTCAAAACTCTTTTCAAATTAATATTATATTCTAGTTTCTTTGTTTGAGGTAAAATCATTCCTGAAAATTTTACATTTCCAACGGATATTGCTCTTCCTCTTCCTTTTTCACCAAGCCAACCAAGATAAAACCCAAGTAATTGCCACATAGCGTCCAAACCTAAACAGCCAGGCATAACAGGGTCATCAATAAAATGGCAATCAAAAAACCATAAATCTGGTTTTATTTCCATTTCAGCTTTGATAATGCCTTTATTTTTAGAACCGCCCTCTGAAGATATATTTGTTATCTTATCAAACATAAGCATAGGTGGCATTGGTAATTGTGCATTACCAGATCCAAATAACTCACCTTTTGCACAACTTATGAGGTCTTCATAATTATAATTATTTTTTTGTTCCATTTTATTCCTAATTCAGTCCTTTATCATATTAATACTTGCATGGTAAGAAAAAGATTTTTTTTCTACTTTAAATTGACTCTAAACTGGTAAAAAGGTAAATATAATTATGCCCTACGAAAAAATCAGAAATATATTAAGACAAAATAATTTGAGGCCAACAAATCAAAGAATTGCTATCTTTGATATTCTATTTTCAAGTGCAAATTGGCATTTTTCAGCAGAAATTGTTGAGAAGAAATGTTCTAAAAATGGAATTAAAATATCAGCTGGTACAATTTACAATGTTTTAAATGATTTTTATTCAAAAGGCTTAATCTCAAAAGTAATGATAGATGATGATCGCTCTTGGTTTGATACAAATACCTCAGATCATTATCATATTTATGATACAAAAGAATCCAGACTTTATGATATTGAACCTAAAGATATCAATATATCATTACCTAAGAAAATAAAAAAAGATGATGTTAAAAATATTGAGATTCTAATTAAGGTTTAGATTAATAAATATGTTTGGAGAATTAAAACATGAGTAATGCAACTGAAAACGAAAATAAATGCCCTGTAATGCATGGAGCTATGACCAGTAATAGTTCTACTGGTACTGCTAATAAGGATTGGTGGCCTGACCAATTAAATTTAGGAATACTTCATCAACATGACAGTAAGTCAAACCCACTTGGTGAAGACTTTGATTACAAAGAAGAATTTAAAAAACTTGATTATGATGCATTGAAGAAAGATTTAAATGATTTAATGACTGATTCCCAAGAATGGTGGCCTGCTGATTATGGTCATTATGGGCCTTTTTTTATTCGTTTAACATGGCATGCTGCAGGCACATACCGAAGCACAGATGGACGCGGTGGCGGAGGAACTGGATCAATGCGTTTTGCTCCTTTAAACAGCTGGCCAGATAATGGAAACTTAGATAAAGCAAGACGTTTACTATGGCCTATTAAACAAAAATATGGAAATAAGATTAGCTGGGCAGACCTTTTAATCTTATCAGGAAATGTTGCAATTGAATCTATGGGCGGTAAAACATTTGGATTTAGTGGCGGTCGTGAAGATATTTGGGGTCCGGAAGAAGATATCCTATGGGGCGTTGAAAAGGAATGGCTTACGAACAGTAGATATCAGGGCGAAAGAGAATTAGATAACCCACTTGCTGCTGTTCAAATGGGATTGATTTATGTCAACCCTCAGGGTCCTGATGGAAATCCTGATCCTTTAGCTAGTGCAAAAGATATCAGAGAAACGTTTGCAAGAATGGCTATGAATGATGAAGAAACTGTAGCCTTAATTGCTGGAGGGCATACCTTTGGTAAGGCACATGGAGCATCATTAGAGTCGAACGTTGGAGTAGAGCCTGAAGGTGCTCCAATTGAGTCAATGGGATTTGGTTGGAAGAATGACCATGGTTCTGGTCTTGGCGGAGATTCAATAACGAGTGGTCTTGAAGGTGCATGGACTGCAGATCCTATTAAATGGGATAATGGATATTTTGATTTACTTTTCGGATATGATTGGGAATTAGGTAAAAGCCCTGCAGGAGCAAATCAATGGTTTGCAAAAGATCAGAAAGATGAGGATATGGCGCCTGATGCTCATGATTCATCAAAAAAAGTTCCTACAATGATGGCTACTACTGATATAGCCCTTAGAGAAGATCCAATTTATAAAGAAATTTCAAAAAGATTCCATGAAAATCCGGATGAATTTGCTGATGCATTTGCTAGGGCCTGGTTTAAGCTTTTACATAGAGATATGGGTCCAATTACAAATTATATTGGACCAGAAGCGCCAACCGAAGAATTGATTTGGCAGGATCCTGTTCCTGTTGGAAGTCAAGATTATGATGTAAATTCGGTTAAAAGTAAAATAGATGAATCTGGTTTAAGTGTTCAAGAGCTTGTTGAAACTGCTTGGGCAAGTGCTTCAACATTCAGAGGTTCTGACCTTAGGGGCGGAGCAAATGGTGCTCGTTTAAGACTTGAACCTCAAAAAAGTTGGGAGGTTAATAAACCAGAACAACTTGAAAAAGTATTATCAGTATATGAAAATATTTCTTCAGAAACCGGAGCATCAGTAGCAGACATTATAATTCTTGGTGGAAATCTTGGAATTGAAAAAGCTTCTGATAGAACTTTAGATTTTACCCCAGGAAGAGGAGATTCATCTCAGGATCAAACTGATATAGATTCTTTTGCTTATTTAGAACCCCTCTCTGATGGTTTTAGAAATTATCATCGAGATGGCCTTGAAGTTAAGGCAGAAGAAATGTTGCTTGATAGAGCTCAACTGCTCGGATTGACAGCTCCCGAAATGACGGTATTGCTTGGTGGTTTAAGATCATTAGGAATAACTCACAATGGATATGGTAATTTTACAGAAAATCAGAATGAATTAACCAACGATTATTTGGTAAATTTATTAGATATGTCAGTATCTTGGAAAACCAATGGTACTGGTAATTCTTTTGAGTCTATTGATAGAAAATCTGGTGAAAAAGTTTCCTCTGCTTCACGGGTTGATCTAATTTTTGGATCAAATTCTCAATTAAGAGCGATTACTGAACTTTATGCTCAAGAAGATTCAAAAGAGAAATTTGTTTCTGATTTTATTTCTGCATGGAATAAAGTTATGAATTCTGATTTATATTAATTTTATTATATTGGTGGAGCCAATTTTTTGGCTCCACAGATTAATCAGTTCCCCATAAGAATTTTTTTTCAACAAAACCTTCAATTTTATAGTAGTCAACTTTGCACATTTTTTTTTGACAACTTATTAATTCACCGACTACATTTTTACCTACTTTTGCAATTACTTTTGATGAGTTTTCTTCCTTTTTTCTTATGTTTATTAACTCATCGGTAATTACAAGCACTCTTCTCTTAAATGAAATTTGTGTAGAACTTATCCATCCTGTAATTTTTTCAGGCATCTCTACCTCATACCAGTCACCTTTTTTTCTTATAACTTTAATTGGCAAACCCTTTATTTTATAAGTCCATAAAACCTTATTTTGTTTTGAAGGACCTGAACGAAGATAAGTTTTATTATACTTTAAGGACAACCATTCAATAGATGTCACTTGTGAAAAAATAGAAAACGAAAACGAAACACTTAATGATAAAAAAAATAACCAGACTAAATAATTTATTTTTTTACCTTTAATTGCGTTATTCATTTTATTTATATCTAATTAATTTTTAGTATCTTGCTCTTAAATGTTATGAAATCAAAAATAAGAATTTTGTTTATTAAATTTTCTTTATTTCCAATTATAAGTTTTATTATTTCTGTAGCCTGTATTCCACCAAGTGTACCTACAACTGATCCAATAGTGCCTATATTATCACAACCCGCTTCTTCAAAGATCTTATGTTTCATGAGATCTCTATATGTTGAATTTGAAGCATTATTTTTAATTGATTGAAATGAAGCTATTTGTCCAAAAAAGCCTCCAACTGCAGCCATAACCCAGGTTTTTTTATATTTAATGCATATATCATTTATGGATAATCTGGTCTCTATATTATCTGAACAATCTGCAATAAGATTATAATCACCAATGATGTTTGGTAAATTCTTTTCATCTATGCGTATTTTATAAGTTTCTATTTTTGTGGATGGATTTGATTTTGATATGTAATTTTTTGCAGCATCTACCTTATTTTCCCCTAAATCATTCTCGTTGTAAATTAATTGTCTATTTAGATTTGAAAGCTCAACTTTATCATCATCCACAATACCAATTTTTCCAACACCCGCTGCAATTAAGTATTGTATAACTGAAGACCCTAAACCACCTGCACCAATAACAAGGATGCTTACTCTTTTAATTTTTTCCTGTCCCTCGGGACCTATTTCATGGAGAATTATTTGGCGTGAATATTTTTCAAGATCATGATTATTTGCCACTAAGCAGCCTCATTGAAGAATTTAGAAATTTTTATGCATAGTTTTTCAGCTATATCATTTTTTGTTAAGTAACCCCAATCTTCAAGATTATCATTTTCAACTAATTTTACTGAATTCATATCACTATCAAAAACACTTTCTTTACCATTATGATGTTCATTAGCAATGATCCAATTGCAAGATTTATTCTTTAATTTTTCTTTTGTTGTTTCAATAAGATTATCCGTTTCAAGAGAAAAGCCAATCACTAGATCAGGTCTATTCTTATTTAATGTACTTATTTCCTTTAAAATATCCTGATTTTTTTCAAGATTTAGATTTAACTCATCATTTTCAGATGTTTTCTTTATCTTAATATTAGATGTATTTGAACATTTCCAATCGGAAACTGCAGCAGCAAATACAGCAATATCAACTGGTAGACTTTCCCTGCATTTATGAAACATTTCCTCAGCAGAATTTACTTTTGTCACCTTCACATTTTCTGGGTCTTTGATATTTACAGGTCCGCTGATTAGATTTGTATCAGCTCCATGCCTTCTTAATGCATCTGCAATTGCATGCCCTTGTTTTCCAGAAGAATTGTTAGATATAAATCTGACAGGGTCGATTTGTTCAATTGTTGGTCCAGATGTTACTAAAGCCCTTTTTCCAGTTAAGATACCTGGCTTAAGAAGATAATCAATTTCCTGTTTTATTTCCTTAACTGATGCCATTTTACCATAACCTACTTCACCGCATGCCATTTCACCCTTATTAGGTCCAATAAAGTGAATGCCTTGTTCTTTGAGTTTTAAAACATTAGCAATTGTATTTTGGTTTTCCCACATTTTTACATTCATTGAAGGAGCTATTAATGTAGGTTTATTTGAAGCCAACATAATAGTGCTAGCTAAATCATCAGCAACTCCATTAGCAATTTTATATAAGGTATTTGCTGTAGCAGGAACAATTACAATCAAATCAGATTCTCTAGATAAGTTGATATGACCAATCTCAGATTCATTATTTAAATCAAAAAGTTCTGTATAGACTTTATTTTTTGATAATGTTGCAAAGGATATTGGTTGAATAAACTCACATGCACTTTTTGTCATTACGCAAGTCACATCATCGCCCGATCTTTTGATTTCTCTAATCAAATCAAGAGCTCTATATGAGGCAATACCACCAGTTATAATTAACAATATCTTTTTCATTATTCTCTCAAGATTAACAAATGGAATATAAATCCATTAAATTCAAATGTGTAGGATATTTTAAAATTAAAAAATTGAAATTATCAATATTATTATCAAAAGAAGAATAATAATATAAAACAATAAGTTATTATTAGTATTATTTATGCTATTTAGACTTTCTGGGTGTATTTTTATTCCCTGATAATCAATTATTTTTCCCATTTGGTTTATATTTTTTTTAACACCTTCGATATTATTAGGCAGATTTATAATTATATCTTTAGCTCGATTAATGACTTCATCAGTCGAAAAATTAAATTTATTTACAAAATCTACTTTATTTAATTCATTTAATATTGGCTCCGATTCAGTCCATATATTTAAATTTGGATCATATTCTCTTGCTACACCCTCAACAACAACCATTGTTTTTTGAAGTAGAAGTAATTGAGGTTGTGTTTTCATATTAAATTGGTTGGTGATTTCAAAAAGTTGTGTGAGAAGGTTTCCGATAGATATATCACTAGCCTCTTTTCCTTGAATAGGCTCTCCTATAGATCGCAGTGCTTGTGCAAATTTTTTCTTATCTTCTGTTTCAGGTACATATCCTGCTTCAAAATGAACATTGGCAATTTTATCATAATCTCTATTAATAAAACCAAGTAAAATATTATTTAGATATTGTTTGCTTTCAAAATCAAGGTGACCAACTATGCCAAAATCTACCGCTATAATTTTTTCTTCTTTTTCAATGAAAAGATTACCTTGATGCATGTCTGCATGGAATAAGCCATCACGGATGGATGTTGTAAGGAATGTTTTTAGTATATTTTTTCCTATTTTCTTTTTATTAAAACCTTCATCAGTGATTTTATTTATATCTTTTGCTGGTATTGCATCTACCCAGTCAGAAATTAATATATTCTTTCTTGTCAAATCCCAATAAACATCTGGAACATTAAAGTAATCGTCATTAATAACATTTTCTCTTATTTCTGATTGAGCGGCAGCTTCTAATCTTAGGTCTATTTCCATACTAAGACTCTCTGCCAAGGTTTTAACGACATCGACTAGTCTTAGCCTTTTTGCCTCTTTAGAAAATTTTTCCATAATTTTTGCTGTAGCAAAGAAATTTCTTAAATCCCTTTTTATTTCTCTTTCTATATTTGGCCTTAAAATTTTGATTGCTACATCATATTTTTTATTATTTAATTTTACTTTTCCTTTATGAACTTGTGCAATTGAAGCTGCAGTTTCTGAAGGCACTATCTCTATAAAAATATTTTCATAATCCTCTTTAAATTCTTTTTGGAGTATTTCTTTAGCCTTTGCTATTATGAACGGTTCAACTTTATCTTGTAAATTTTTTAGTTTATCTGATAGATCTCTCCCAATAATATCTGGTCTAGTTGATAAAAATTGTCCAAGTTTAATCCAAGTTGGGCCAAGTTTTTTTAAAGTTTTTGATAAATCTGTATTTTTATTTTTTTTTACAAATAATAAAAGCTTAAGAGTTTTGAATAAAAAGGGGATCTTATTTTGATTATTTTTTGGTATCAAACTTTCCTCAGAAATAATTGCTCTGAGCGCAGGAACTAGATTTATAATTCTATAAAATCCTAACATTAAATTTTCCTACTTTTATAGATACAAACGATATTGCCACTTAGTTGCTTTATTGCAGTTCTTTTAAAATTAGCTTTTTCAAGAATACCAACAAATTCCTCTGGTTTTGGAAATGTTCTTATACTCTCAACAAGATATTTATATGATTCCTCAGATTTAGTTATTAATTTTCCTAATTTAGGTATGACAAAAAATGACCAAGCATCATAAATATTTCTTAAAGTATAATTTTCAGGCATTGAAAATTCCATGCACAAGAAAATTCCTTCCGGTTTTAAAACCCGATAGCATTCTTCTAAACATTTTAATCTATCAGTCATATTTCTAATTCCGAAAGATAAAGTTACTACATCAATAGAATTATCATTTAGAGGGATGTTTTCACCATCACCACAAATGAGATTAACCTTATTAGATTTAAGAATATTATCTTTTGTACTAGACTCTTTTAACATCATAAAGTTTTTATCAATAACTTCAATTGAGGCATTGGGATGATTTTTGAGAATTCTTTTAGCTATATCACCTGTCCCTCCTGCTAAGTCTAGTATCTTTATTTCTTTTTCATCATTAATTTCTATTAAATCTACGAATTCTTTTTTCCAATTTCTATGTAAACCAAATGACATAAAGTCATTCATAAGATCGTATTCATTTGCCACATTATTAAATACATCTTGAACTTTATTATAATGTTCCTCCTTTTCTATTTGCTCATATCCAAAATCATTTTTATTCATTAGTATAATTCCTTATTTCGCGAACATAGCTTGTTGTAAGGATTAGTTCTAGATAGAAAGATTAAAATATAGAAAGATTAGAATAATGCCTGAGTTACCTGAAGTAGAAACAACAAAAGAAGGTTTAAAAAGAGACTTATTAGGTCAAAAAATCCTAAAAGTTGAGATATCGAATAAGAAATTACGCTTTCCTTATGAAAAAAACTTTAAAAAAAGAATAACTAGTGAATACATCCTATCAATAACACGAAGAGCAAAATATATATTATTTAATCTTTCAAATGATATTAAAATTATTTCTCATTTAGGCATGTCAGGTAGTTATAGAGTAATTGATAAGAAATTATTTAATAATAATAATAAAATTAAACATGATCATTTTATTTTTGAAACTGAAAAATTTGTTGTTATTTATAATGATCCAAGAAGATTTGGATACATATTATTACATAACGACAGTACCTCTGATCATAATCGACTAAAAAATCTTGGTTATGAGCCTTTGTCAAAAGAATGTAATGCAAAAAATTTATCTTTATTGCTTCATAATAAAGAAAGAAATATAAAAAATGTTTTAATGGATCAAAGAATTATTGCAGGATTAGGTAATATTTATGTTTGTGAAGCATTATTTAAGTCTGGTATTTCTCCTTTATTATCCGCAAAAAGACTAGTAAATAAAGATAATACACCCAAAAAGAAACTTAACTTTTTAATTAAAAATATAAAAAAAATTATCGAGTCATCAATAATGTTAGGGGGCTCTTCTTTAAGAGATTATGTTAATACTCAAGGTAAAATGGGATATTTTCAAAGTACATTTAATGTTTATGGACGAGAGGGTAAGGAGTGTACTACAAAAGATTGTTCATCAAGAATTAGAAGAATAGCTCAATCTAATCGGTCAACATTCTTTTGTCCATCATGTCAAAAAATAAATATTAGGTAAATTTATTGCTATACTTTTTTAGACAATTGTTTAATTGATAATAGAGGATCATGTGAGAGGAACTTTATGACAGAAAAAAATGTATTAACTGAAATCAGAGAAGACATAATTATTGCAACATTAAATAGACCAGAAGCTCTCAATGCTTTGAATGATGATTTGATGGATGAATTATCGAAAGTAGTTGATCAATATGAAGAAAATACTAATTTAAAATGCCTAATCCTTACAGGTTCAGAAAAAGCATTTGCGGCAGGTGCTGATATAAAGCAAATGCAACCAAAATCTTATATGGATGTTTATAAAGAAGACTTTATTACTAGAAATTGGGAAAGAATTTCAAGATGCAGAAAACCAACTATAGCAGCTGTTTCAGGCTATGCGCTTGGTGGTGGTTGTGAATTAGCTATGATGTGCGATTTTATGGTAGCCTCTGAGAGTGCAAAATTTGGGCAACCAGAAATCAATCTTGGTGTAAGCCCTGGGGCTGGAGGGACACAAAGACTCACTAGATTTATTGGTAAGTCAAAATCTATGGATATGTGTTTGACAGGAAGAATGATGGACGCTGAAGAGGCTGAGAGCATTGGTTTAGTAAGCAGGATTCTATCTAATGATGATTTTGTTGATGGTGTAGTTGATATAGCTAAAGAAGTTGCCAATAAATCATTAGTGGCAACAATGATGACAAAAGAAATGGTCAACAGAGCCTATGAGACTACTTTAGCTGAAGGTGTTCGCTTTGAGAGAAGGTTATTTCATTCTATGTTTGCAACGAAAGACAAAGCTGAAGGAATGGCAGCTTTTGTCGAGAAAAGAAAACCAGAATTTAAAGATGAGTAATAGAAAGCTTGACGCTTTAATATTAAGTAAATATAAAGCCTAGCAGTATAAAAAAAGGTTTAAAATGGCTAATTTATCTTCTTCCAAAAAAATGGTAAGAAAAATTACAAAAAGAACTGAGAGAAATAAATCTCTAAGAACTAATGTACGAACATATATTAGAAGATTTGAAGAAGCTATTGCTTCAGGCGAAACTAATGAAGCACAAATGGCTTTTAATATAGTTGAACCAAAGCTAATGAAACTTGCTCAACAAGGTATAGTTCATAAGAAAAATGCATCTAGAAAGATATCTAAGTTATCCAAAAAGTTAAAATCTCTAAATTAAAAACTATAAATTAAAAAAAATAAAAATTATTTCATTTTTTTGTTGATTCATGTTGCATCATTCTTGACTCGAGGCTAGTGTGATTTTGTAATTTTTTTTAGATTTCCAAAAAAAAAATTAAACAACATATCAATGTTGTTTCTCAGTATTGAAGGGTATTCTGTCTTGGAAGATAATAATTTTCAGCTTAGTAAAATAAAAGAGGGATGGGAGCGCTGTCTTTCTATATTAAGAGCTGAAATAGGTGAAGCTACATTTAAAAGTTGGTTTAAAAATATTCAATTTGGAGATTTTGTTGGAAATAAATTAACTCTTTTAGTGCCAACAAGATTCATGAGAGACTGGATAGAAAATCATTATCTTGAACGTATTTCATCAATTCTTTCCAAGGAGTTGAGAGAAGTAAAATCTGTCGTTATCGATATTGCTTCAATTGATTTAGCAGATAATATAGACAGCTCTAAGGACCAAAAAAATAAAATTGGCGTTTCCATGAAAGCCTCTGAGTCATTATTAGATCATAATTCTGTTGGTGCACCTTTAGATGAAAGATTGTCTTTTAAAAATTTCGTAGTTGGCCCATCTAATGAGCTTGCATATGCAGCAGCTAGAAGAATTGCAGAAAGAAGGAATGTTTCTTTTAATCCCTTGTTTTTATATGGTGGCGTGGGCCTTGGTAAAACCCATTTACTACATGCAATGGCTTTAGAAATTAATAAAAACTGGCCTGAAAGAAAGGTTTTGTATCTTTCTGCAGAAAAGTTTATGTATCAATTTATTAAGGCTTTAAGATTTAAAGATACTATGGCATTTAAAAAACAGTTTAGATCTGTAGATGTTTTAATGATTGATGATATTCAATTTATTGCTGGAAAAGATTCTACACAAGAAGAATTCTTCCATACTTTTAATACATTAATCGACCATAATCATCAGGTTATAATTTCTGCTGATAGATCGCCAGTAGATCTTGACGGTATTGAGGAAAGAATTAGATCGAGATTAGGGTGGGGTTTAGTTGCTGATATTCATCCTTCAGATTATGAATTACGTCTTGGTGTTCTTCAATCTAAAGCAGAATCTCATATTATAGAAAATCCTGACTTAGTAATACGGGATGATCTTTTAGAATTTCTTGCTCAGAGGATTAACTCTAATATTCGAGTCTTAGAAGGAGCATTGAACAGAGTCATTGCATACTCATCATTTGCTAATAGGCCTTTAAGTACTGATATGGCCAAGGAAGTATTGAAAGATTTAATTAGAGCATCTCAAAGAAAAACTACAATAGATGATATACAAAGGAAAGTTGCGGATTACTACAATCTTAGATTATCAGATTTATTGTCTGCAAGAAGATCAAGAGCGATTGCAAGACCGAGACAAATTGCTATGTATTTATCAAAGATTTTAACTACTAGATCTCTTCCTGAAATTGGAAGAAAATTTGGTGGTAGAGACCATACAACAGTAATTCATGCTGTCAAAAAAATAGAAGATTTAAGAGTTGGTGATGTGGCAATTGACGAAGAGGTTGAGGTTCTTCGGAGATCTCTTGAAAATTGATTCTTAAGTGATTTTTCCTAGTTTTCTGCTATAATTTATAAGTGATTCGTAAATAATTTATTTATGTAAAACTAAGGAGTTATAAGTTATGAAGATATCAGTTGAAAGAGATATTCTTCTTAAGAGTCTTAACCATATTCAAAGTGTTGTTGAAAGAAGGAACACTATTCCTATACTTTCAAATGTAAAAATCATAGCAAACAATGCTGGAATTTCTCTTACAGCTACTGATTTAGATCTCGAAATTATAGAAAATCTTGATAAAGCTAATACCATTGAAGATGGTGAAATTACCACATCTGCACACACACTTTACGATATTATAAGAAAATTACCCGAAGGATCATCATTAGATATAATAACTAAGGATAATGATAAACTAGAATTATCGTGTGGACAGTCAAATTTTGAACTATCTACTCTGCCTGTTGAAGATTTTCCTGAAATGTCTTCAGGCGAAATGCCTTGTAATTTTATTATAGATTCGGAAGAGCTTGCCAATATGATTGATAAATCTAAATTTGCTATCTCTACTGAAGAAACTCGATACTATCTTAATGGTATTTTCTTTCATGCAATAAATAATTCTTTAATAAGTGTTGCTACAGATGGACATAGATTAGCGTGCGTAAAGTCAAATTTACCGGAGGGTGCAGATGATATTCCAAGTATCATTATACCAAAGAAAACTATTGGCGAAGTTAGAAAATTAATTGAAGATATTGAAGGGAATATTAGTTTATTTATTTCTGAAACTAAAATTAAGTTTGAAGTGACAAATATATCTCTAACATCAAAATTAATTGATGGAACTTTTCCTGATTATGAGAGAGTTATTCCTAAAACAAATACAAAAGTCATGACTGTAAAGACACATGATTTTGCTTCTTCAATTGATCGTGTAGCAACAATTTCGTCTGATAAATCTAAAGCAGTAAAATTTGCGATCAATAATAATTCTTTAACATTAACTGTTATTAATCCCGATGCTGGTACAGCTGTTGAAAAAGTTGATGTTAGTTATGAATCAGATGAATTAGAAGTTGGCTTTAATGCAAGGTATTTACTCGATATAGCTTCTCAGATATCTGGAGATACAATGACCTTTACTCTTGAGGACCCAGGGGCTCCAGCCTTAATTAATGATTCTGCTCATGAAGATGCAACATATGTTTTAATGCCTATGAGGGTATGATAGGTTCATTTTAAATTGTCACAATATACAAATATAGAAATTACTAATAAAAAAAAATCATTTGATCAAATTAAATTTTTAAAACTGATAAATTTTCGGTCGCATTCTGATTTTAGTCTAGAGTTATCTGGTAAACCTATTGCTATAATTGGTGATAATGGCGCTGGTAAAACAAATATTTTAGAAGCTATTTCTCTGTTGTCTCCTGGCAGAGGATTAAGAAATTCAAAATTTTCTGAAATGGTTAAAGATGAGAATATGTTACCTTGGGGAGTTAATTTTGAAATTTTATCAAAAGACAAAAATTATCAAATTTCTTCAGGTTTAAAAGATAATCATAAAGGTAGAAATATTAAAATTAATGGTAAAAAAGTCTCAGGATCAAGCATGTTACCTGAAATTATTTTACTTTCATGGTTAACACCGTCTATGGATCAAATATTTAATGAAACACCATCTTATAGACGAAGATTTATTGATAGATTATGCGCAGTTTATGAAAAAAATCATACTAAGAATATTAAGATTTATGAGAAATTAATGGCTGAAAGAAATTCTTCATTTAAAAATAAAACTATTGATAATGTTTGGCTTGATGCTTTGGAAGATCAAATGTCAGAAGTATCAATATCAGTAGCTGAAACAAGACTATCATTTGTTGGTAATCTTAATAAAGTTTTGGAGTCTAATCTAGATCTTGTTTGGCCAAAAGCACATCTAGAGATTCATGGATTTGTGGAAAGCCTAGTTTCTTCTTGGAATAATGATAAGGCAAAAGATATTCTTTGTGGAAAATTAAAAGATAATAGGGATAGGGATTTCTTTTCTAAACGTACTAATGAAGGTGTTCATAGAAGTGATTTATTTGTTACTGAAAGAAATAAGAAGATTGAAGCTAAGAAATGCTCTACCGGCGAACAAAAGTCTCTTTTGATGGGAATTATTTTATCCCATTTGGAACTTGTTTCAAATTATAAGTGTAGATACCCGGTTTTACTTTTGGATGAAGTGCTTGCTCATTTTGATAAAATTAGACGTAAATCTTTTTTTAAGCAAATTCAAGATATTGGCTCTCAAATTATTATGACTGGTACTGATATTTCTGTATTTGAGGAATTAGAAGAAATAGAAATTTATCATCTCAATAATAAAAAGATAATGGATATTCGATAGGAAATAAAATGGCAAAAAAAGAAAACAAAAAGAAAGCTAATAAAAAAACAAAAGAAGAAGATAATTATGGAGCAGAGTCTATTAAGGTCCTTAAGGGTTTAGAGGCAGTAAGAAAAAGACCTGGAATGTATATTGGAGATACGGATGATGGCACTGGCCTTCATCATATGGTTTATGAGGTGGTTGATAATTCTGTTGATGAGGCTTTAGCTGGTCATTGTAAAATAATTTCGGTTATTTTAAATGCGGATGAATCAGTTACTGTTAAGGATGATGGTCGAGGTATACCAACTGAAATACATAAGGAAGAAGGTATTTCTGCCGCAGAGGTTATCATGACGCAATTACATGCTGGAGGAAAATTTGACCAAAATTCATATAAGGTTTCTGGAGGTCTTCATGGGGTTGGGGTTTCGGTTGTTAATGCATTATCAGAAAAATTAGATCTAACAATTAAGAGAGATGGAAAAGAACACGCAATGTCTTTTGCAAATGGAGAAGCCTCGAAAGCCCTTAAAGCAGTGAAAGACTGTAAAGATGAAACAGGGACAGAAATTACTTTTTATCCATCAAAATCAGTTTTTACTATGACTGAATTTAGTCGTAGAATTCTAGAGACAAGATTGAGAGAAATGGCTTTTTTAAATTCTGGTATATCCATTCATTTGGAAGATAAAAGAAAAGATGAACCTTGGGTCAAAACTATGTCTTATGAGGGAGGACTAGAGGAATATGTTAGACATATTGATCAAACAAGAAAATCTCTAATGGAAATCCCAATAAGCTTTACTGGTAGAAAGGATGAAATAGAGGTTGATGTAGCAATGTGGTGGAATGACAGTTATTATGAAACTGTAAATTGTTTTACAAATAATATTCCTCAAAAAGACGGTGGTACTCACTTAGCTGGATTAAGATCAGCATTAACACGAGTTGTAAATTCATATGCTCAAGAATCAGGTTTAACAAAAAAGGAAAATGTTCAACTTGTTGGAGAAGACATTAGAGAAGGTTTCACATGCGTTTTATCTGTAAAAGTTGCTGACCCTAAATTTTCTAGTCAAACAAAAGATAAATTAGTATCATCTGAGGTTAGGCCTGTTGTTGAAAGTTTAATCAATGATCTTTTATCTAATTGGTTTGAAGAACATCCCAACGAGGCTAAGATAATTGTTGGAAAAGTCGTTGAAGCTGCATCTGCCAGAGAAGCAGCTAGAAAAGCTAGAGATCTTACAAGAAGAAAAGGAGCTCTAGACATTTCATCATTACCAGGAAAATTAGCAGATTGTCAGGAAAAAGACCCTGAAAAATGTGAAATATTTATTGTAGAGGGTGAGTCAGCTGGAGGTTCTGCGAAGCAAGGTAGAGATAGAGCCACACAAGCAATTCTTCCTCTAAAAGGTAAGATTATAAATTGCGAAAAAGCAAGACTATCAAAAGTTCTTTCTTCTAATGAAATAGCAACTTTAATTACAGCTTTAGGCGGAGGTATTGGTAACTCATCAAATGAAAGTGATCAAGATGATGAGAGTTTTAAAACCGATAAGCTAAGATATAAGAAAGTAATTATAATGACTGATGCGGATGTAGATGGCGCTCATATCAAGACATTACTTTTGACTTTCTTCTACAGACAAATGAGGCCATTAATTACTGACGGTTGTTTATATATAGCCCAGCCCCCACTGTATAAAGCTAAGAAAGGTAATTCAGAAACTTACTTAAAAGATGATGATGATTTAGAAAATTACCTCATTGACTCAGGAATTAATGATTCTTCCTTTATCTTAAATAATGGCGAGGTTATAGCTTCGAATGATTTAATTGACTTAGTAAATAAAAGCAGAAATTTTAAAAGATTGATAAATTCTTTACCTAAAAAATATAACCAAGGATTTGTTGAAGCCGTTTCAATAGGTGGTTCTTTTAAACAACCAATTGAAATTTCTGATAAAGCTTTGTCAGAAATATCAAACAGGCTGACAAAAAAATATAGTGATATTGATGCTGATTGGAAAGCTAGTTACGATGACGAAAATGGTCTCATGGTTTCAAGGGAAGTTAGAGGAGTTAGCGAGAATATGAGTATTGGTAGAGGTTTATTTGATTCTACAGACTCAAGAAGACTTGAAAAAATATCTGATGATATAAAGCAATTTTTTCCATTTGTAGATCAGGAATCTTCTAATATTTTTGAAAGAGACGGAAGAAGTTACATAATTAATGGGCCAATTGATTTGATAGAGTCAATCTTTATAGAGGGAAGAAAAGGATTACAAATACAACGGTACAAAGGTTTAGGTGAAATGAATGCCGAGCAGCTTTGGGATACAACTTTAGATCCAGAATCTAGGAGACTTTTACGTGTAAAGATTGATTCTGGAGTTGATAATAGTGGTATATTTGCCGATCTCATGGGAGATGAAGTGATAAAAAGAAGAGAATTTATCCAAGATAGCATTGAGTCAGGTGACTTAGTGGCAAATTTAGATATATAGGTTTCTAACCTTTTATTTGTGGAATAACTTTTACTAATTTTTTGATTACATCTTCGGAAGATGTGTTAGGCTTTATAAAATCAATATATTCTGCATTCTTATTAGCAATAAATATAATATCTAAGTGATTAACAGAGTAATTGTCAGGCATATCAATATTATTTTCTTTCTTAAAATATACTTTCCAATCTGAGGTAACTTGATTTATCTCAGGAATTGAGCCTGTTAAACCAATTATTTTATCATGAAAAGCAGTAACATAATTTGATAGAATTTCTTCATTATCGCGTTCTGGGTCTACTGTAATAAAAAGAGGAGTAATTTTTTCATTCTCTAATTTATCAAGAACATTTGCCATAGTTAGTAATGTAATTGGGCAAACATCAGGGCAATATGTAAAGCCAAAATATATTAGCATGGGATTTTGATTTTCCATTGTGTCAAAAATTTTTCCATCATGAGTTCTTAATCTAAAGTGACCACCAGGTATTCCTTCTTGGTTTTCAACTTCTGTAACAACTTTATCCTGGTTATAACTTCTATTTGAAGAAATGAAAAAAGTTCCAAAAAGGTACAATACAAAAGATATTAAAGTGGCAGCTAATAAAATTAAAAAATATTTTTGAAACATGTAGATGTATGTATAATAAGAATGTATTAAAATCCATTAATTTAAATAATAAGGTAAAAAAAATGAAAAAATTTCTGATAGTGAGTTTTTTGATATTATTTTTTATTCCTTTTATTTCTATCAATGCTCAATATGGAGGTTTTAATAATAGTCCATTTAAGGAAGGAGCCCTTGTAACAGCGGTTAAAACAGGCAGACTACAAGATTTAGTTTCTGCATTAAATTCTGGAGCTTCTATTAATGAAAGAGATTTTGACGAAGTGCCGGCATTGTTACTTGCTATTGAACGCTCAAGAATAGATATGGTATTATTTTTATTGGAGCAAGGCGCAAGAGCTAATATGAAAGATCAAGAAAACCGGACCGCTCTATCTCTTGCTGTATTTAAGGATGATCCTAACTTAATAAAAACATTAATAAGTTATGGTGCTGATCCAAATAAATTAGGACCAAACCGTCAAACTCCATTAATAATTGCTTCAAGAGAAGGTAAATTTAATTCTGTTAAGGCCTTGTTGGAGGGGGGTGCATATCCTGATGATACTGATTTAACTGGAAGAACAGCACTTGATTGGGCAAAATCTAAACGATTTAAAAGAATTGAAATGTTGTTGATTGAAAATGGAGCTTATAATAATTAGAAATATAAATTAATTATTCTGCTGCAATGCTTCTACTAATATTATCCTTGAAATTTATTTCTTTTAAGAACTGAAGTCCTTCATCAGCTATATCATCACCAACCATTCGATCTCCCTCTTCTTTTAATTCATCAAGATTCACATATAATGAATAAAAATCTTTTGTTCGATCAGTAATAATACCAGCCTTGAAGAGAGTTTTAACAAGCACTCTAAAGATATCAGTCGATTCCCTCATTCTTTCTCGCCTATCATCATCAGTTATGATTTCAGTAAGTTCATCAAGCACCTGTTTCCAGTTAAGACCAAATTGATCATATATAATTTTCTTTTGTTCGGGGTTTACAAGATTAAATAATAAAATTTGAAAACAATTTGCCGCCCAATCCTCTATCATATTCTGTTCATTCTCATCTAATTGAGGAATAGTTTTGTCAGCCCATATTTTTCCAAATTTATGATGGAAAGCTTCATCAGTCATAACTAATTGCATTAACCTAACCAAAACTGGATCATAACTGTGTTGATAAATTGTTGCAAAAGCTCCCATAGCTAATCCCTCTACTAGAATTTGCATTCCAACAATCTTTTTGTATACCTCTGGTGCATTTACTAATTCACCTAGCAAATCACCAAGAGTTTGTCCAACTGGGAGTGGC
>CACLNZ010000006.1 GCA_902608415.1 uncultured PS1 clade bacterium | reverse complement strand
TAGATTACAGAAACGCAGATACAAATAATCCTTTAGACGCAGCTGGTCGATTCAATATGGATTTCACAATAATTTATTTTCAAGATACCTGGGATATCTCATCAGACTTAACAGCAAGAATTGGTTTTAGGTATGAAGAAATTAGTATGGATTCTGTACCTAAAAAAAATACATTTTGGTATAATTGGACGGGCGATACATATAGACCTGCTCCTGAAAATGATGTGAGTTTAGATGGTGAAGATATTCTAATGCCTCGTTTATCTCTAGATTGGCAAGCCCAAGATAATGTATTGGTTACATTTGGTTGGGGTGAGTTCAGTGGAAACCTTCCGCCAGTTTGGTATGGGGGACCATACATTGATACTGGTTTAGGCTTACCCGGAAACAAACTTAGAGCAAGAAGCAATAACTTACCAACTCCTGGTTCACCAGAAAGTTATCCTGGTGATGCAGCTTTAGCTCTTGTAAGAAACGAAATTGGGGATACCGGTGGTTATACTAATATGATGGATAAAGATTTTGGTATACCATCAATAACTAAATTACATGTAGGGGTAACAGCAGACTTAGACTCTAATTTAATTGGTCCTTTTACTTTAAGAGCTAATTATATGCACATGAAAGAAGAGGATCCTGTTGGAGCTTATATAGGTGGTTGTGATCCAAGAGGAAATGCACTAGCTGATAACAGACCGTTATATGGTGGATGTAGTTATGTTGGATATCTGACAACCTTTAAAGATGTAGAACCTGAAAGCGATATTTACAGTATTTCATTCGAAAAAACTTTTGATAATGGAATTGATTTATATCTATCATACGCTCATCAAGAAAGAGAAATGGCTCATGCGATGACAAGCTCTATAATCTTTTCAAGCGCAACAAGATATCCAGTATTTGATCATTTAACTCCTGTAAATTCTCCTTCACATTATGAGATAGAACATGCCTTTGATTATAAACTAAGTTGGCAAGGTAATATCTTTGGTGATTTAGAAACAAGTATTGCATTAAATGGTTTCAGGCAATCTGGTACACCTTTTAGTTATACATTCCTTGGGGATTTGAGTGGTTATAGAACTGATGGAGAAAATATTGATCTATTATATGTACCAAGTCTAAATGATCCAAATGTGCTTTATGCTGATGGGTTTGATCTTGAGGCATTTAATCAGTTTTTAGATAACTCTGGATTATCAGGTTATAGAGGGAATGCAGTACCAAGGAATAGCTTTAATAGTCCTTGGGAAGGCACTTTTGATGTGAGAATAGCTCAAGAACTTCCTACTGGTGGAATAAATGGAAAAGCAACATTCTTTGTTGATATCGAGAATGTTTTAAATCTCATAAATTCTGATTGGGGTGGATTTGAAAATTATGCTGGCGGGACAATGAATTCTAGAGGTGTTGTTGAAGCAGAAGTTGATGATCAAGGTCGGTATGTATACAAAAATTTTGATATTGATGGAGATCCAGTAAGAAAAATTGGAAAATCAGTATGGCAACTCAAAGTTGGCCTTAAATATGAATTCTAATTGAAAGCAATAATATTAAACAAGGGGCGCTATTAATTAGCGCCCTTTTTTTATATAATAATATTATGAAAAAAAAACTTACTTCTAAAATTAATAGAAGAATTCTTCTCTTAGGAATCTTAACTTCTCTTTTTTTTAATGCCTTGCCATTTGAAAAATTATATTCCACTCCAAAATATGTGAATAAAATTGCGCTTGGGGCTTGCATTACTCAAGAAAAAAAACAGCCTATATGGAAAAGTATACTTAAAGATAGATCAGATATTTTTATTTTTATGGGAGATAATGTTTATGGTGATGATAGAGTTACTGGAAAATTAGACAAATTAAGCAAAGCCTATAAAAAACAAAAAACAAAAATTCCTTTCACAAAACTAGAGGAAACTAATGAAGTATATGCAATTTGGGATGATCACGATTATGGTAAAAATGATGGCGGTGCTGATTATCAATATAAAAAAGAAGCTAAAAATCTATTTCTTGATTTTTGGAATATTTCTTTAAATGATCCAAGAAGAAATAGAGAAGGTATTTATTTCGAAACAAAAAAAGTAACAAAAAAAGGTCTTTTACAAATAATTTTTCTTGATACAAGATACTTTAGATCGCCCCTTAAACAGACAGATGAAAGAGGAGCTCCTGGAAAAGAACGCTATTTACCTGATAATAGTCCTAATAAAACTCTAATTGGCAATGAACAATGGGAATGGTTATCAAATAAATTGGATGAAAATGCGGATATTCGAATAATTGCTTCTAGTATTCAAATTATTGCAGAGGGTCACGGCTTTGAGAAATGGGGTAATCTGCCAAAAGAAAAGGAGAGGCTGTATAACCTTATTGATTCAAAAAATATTAAAAATATAATTTTTTTATCTGGCGATAGACATGCTGGCGGAATTTATAAAGATAAAACCAAAAAAGGTACTAATTTATATGAAATTACCTCTAGTTCACTAAATCTTCCAGGCGCTGCATGGGTTACAAAATATAAAGGTAAAGATAGACCACCTGAACCAGGGCCTAATAGAATTAACTCTATGTATCTATGGGAAAATTATGGATTCATTGAATTTACTGAAAATAAAATTCATTTATCCTTAAAAGATATTAATGGAAAGCAAGTTAACTTTATCGAAATAAATTAACGCCCACTTGGCAATTCATTAAATGGTACAGCTTTATCAACTCTTACATCTTGAGGAAGACCAAGAACTCTTTCTGCAACGATGTTTCTGAGTATCTCATCTGTTCCTCCGGCAATTCTATATCCAGCAGCACTTAACCATTGGCTTTGAAATATTGAATGCAGTAAAGCAATTTCTGAATCATTAATTATTCCAGCAGCTCCCTGAAGATCCATAGCAAATGAAGCAAGGTCCTGCATTTTAGGTGCAGAAACTATTTTACCAATTGAACTTTCTGGCCCTGGAGTTTCACCCTTTGATAAAGCAGTTAAAGTCCTCATCTTTGTATATTTAAGACCCTCAGCCTGAATATACCAATCAGCTATTTTTGACCTAACTAAATCGTTTTTAATTGCTGGTTGATCATTTAAATCAACCTCTTTTGCTGCTCTAGTAAGTGAACTATAGTCTGCAGACTTAGGAACGCCAATTGCAAGTCTTTCATTCATTAAAGTTGTTAAAGCAACCTTCCACCCTTGCCCTACATCGCCTAATCTTTGAGAATCCGGTACCCTTACATCAGTAAAAAAGACCTCGTTAAAGTTTGCACCACCAGAAAGCTGTCTGATAGGTTTAACTTCTATTCCTTCGGATTTCATATCAAGGAAGAAAAAAGATAACCCTTTATGTTTAGCAACATTTGGATCAGTTCTAACCACTATTATTCCAAAGTCAGAAAAATGCGCTCCTGAGGTCCATACTTTTTGACCATTAATAATCCAATCATCGCCATCTTTTTCAGCTTTAGTTCTAACACCGGCAACATCTGAACCTGCAGAAGGTTCTGAAAACAACTGGCACCATACTTCTTCGCCATAAAGAGCAGGTTTAACAAATCTTTCATTTTGCTCTTTTGTTGCCCATGCCATCATTGTAGGAATACACATTCCAAGACCAATTTCAAAAAAACCTGTTGGAACATTATATTTAGCCTCTTCTTGAGAATAAATAACTGATTGAATTGCTGTACCTCCAAGACCGCCAAACTCTTCTGGCCATGTAATCGCTGCATATCCAGCTTCAGCCTTTTTAGCCTGCCAGTCTCTGGCTCGAGATAAGGCATCTTCTTGAACATCTATCGCATCATAGCGACCACCAACTTTTTCACCTTTTGAAGCATTTTCTTTTAGCCAATTTTTTACTTCTTCTCTAAAATCTGCTTCTTCCTTAGTGTCATTAAAATCCATAAATATTCTCCTTAACTAATATTTTTTTCTTCTAGCTGATTAACAAGTTTATTTTTCCAAGTAATTGAACTACCCAGAGCTAAACCAAGAACTTGACTTCTTCTATAAAAAAATTGTGTGTCTGCTTCCCAAGTAAAACCAATTCCACCATGTGTTTGAATACTCTCCTGAGCAGCAAAATTATATGCATCTGTTGCAGCAACTCTGGATGCAGCGGCAGCAATTTTTAAATCAGCGCCACCGTCATTAAGCATCATTGCCCCATAATAACTATTTGATCTAGCTAACTCTATTTTTACATACATATCAGCCAATTTATGTTTAATTGCCTGGTAAGATCCAATCTGTCGTCCAAAGGCATATCTATCAAGGGCATAATCTTTTGCCATATTTAGAGAGGCTTCAGCGCCACCTATTTGCTCAAAAGCCATTAAGACAGCAGCAGAATTTAAAATATTTTCAATAGCTCCCCAACCTTCATCACCGGTATCCATGAGCTCTGCATCAGAATTTTCAAAAATAATTTCAGCATGATCTCTTGAAGGGTCCAATGTGCTAATTTGATTTCTTTTTACATTTTCAGAAGTTAAGTCAACTATCGTTAGAGCAATATGGTCATTATCTGTATTTTTAACAACTACAATTGCAATATCTGAACAACTTCCATCTGCAACGGGAATTTTCCTTCCATTGATCTTTCCGTTAGAAAAAGTTGTTTTAATATTCTTTTCAGTTGGTTCTGAATTAGTTTCAGGGAGTGCAAAAGTAGAAATTAATTCACCTACAGCCAATTTTGGTAACCATTTCTCTTTTTGACTATCTGTTCCATACTTAACTATAGCTTCAGTTCCTAGATAAACTGATGAAGAAAATGGAACTGGTGCTGCCGCTCTTCCTAATTCTTCAGCAACTACACACAATTCAAGAGCACCTAAACCTAGTCCACCATATTCTTCAGGAATTGCTGTTCCAGTTAAACCTAAATCTATTAAACCACGCCATACTTCCTCTGAGTATGTTTTATCGCTTTCAAGAATATCTCTAGCAACATCTAAAGAGCAATTATCAGATAAAAACTTAGAAACCTGTTCTTTAAGCATTTTCTGATCTTCTGAAAAATCGAAATTCATAATTTTCGTCCTTAAAAAAATAATAATCTAAACAAAAATAACCAAAATAGCAAAACTTAGAAACGACAATTCTCATATATTTTTGAAATGTCCTCATTCCAGTTATTTTTGAATTTTTTCATAAGGCTATCAGCAGGATTTTCTTTAGCGATAACAATATCTTCTAAATATTTTAGATAATAACTTTCATCCAGATTATTTTTATTTAAATTATTTCTTCTTATAAGGCCATCTTTTGACAAAGATATAACTTCAGATGCTAATTGATAAATATCTAGTTTGCCTAATCTAGAATGCAATCCTTTTCTGGGAACAATATTCCTTAATGCTACTAATTCTTCAGAAGATATATTTTTTGTCAATTCTAAAGCTGCATTTAAAGAATTAGTATCATACATTAATCCTACCCAAAAAGCCGATAATGCACATACATGATTTATATTACCTGCATCAGCACCTCTCATTTCAATAAACTTTTTTAACCTAGCCTCAGGAAAAATTGTTGTTAAATGAAGCTCCCAATCATCAATAGTTGGATAAAAATCTTTTACTTCCTCAATTTTTCCATTAATAAAATCATCAAAGGTATAGCCAGTTAAATTAATGTACTCTCCGTTTCTGTAAATAAAGTACATCGGAACTTTCAAAGCATAGTCTACATATTGCTCATAACACATACCATCATCAAAAATAAAAGTTAAAATACCTGTTCTATCTGGATCAGTGTCTTTCCAAACTTCGCTTCTATATGAACTAAAGCCATTAAGAGAATTTTCACTAAATGGTGAGTTAGAGAATAAAGCTGTTGCAAGAGGCTGAAGAAGAAATGAAAGCCTTAATTTCTTAACCATATCCAATTCTGATGAATAATCTAAATTAACCTGTGAAGTACATGACCTTAACATCATATCAAGTCCGTGATCACCTTTAGTAGGCATATAACTCCTCATTATATCGTAACGCTTTTTTGGCATTATAGGCATTTCATCTCTAGACCAGTCAGGGGTAAAGCCTATAGCTAAAAAATCTAATCCCATTTTTTCTCCGATATTTGATAATTGATTTTTATGCTCAACTAACTCAAAGAATGTTTCATGAATAGTATCTAACATTGCTCCGGAGAGTTCGAACTGACCCGCTGGCTCAAGAGTTATTGAACCTCCGCCTAATTTATTATCCCGAGTGAGCGCAATGACATTTTCATTTTCATAAACTGGTTTCCATCCATATTCTTCAAAATTCGCAAGAAGACTTCGAATACCATTCGTACCGTCATATGAAATTGGTTTGTTTGTATCAATTTTGAATGGGAATTTCTCATGTTCTGTGCCAATCTTAAAATCTGATGGGTTTTTTTCTCCCTCAGCTATATAGCTAATTAATTGGTCTTTTGATTCGATTCTTTCCATTCTATTTTTTAGTTAATTTTCGCCTATAAAGCTATACCCAATCACCTAGAGTTGAATGAAAAAGAGATAATGAACTAACTATCGCAGTATCAGATCTTAAAATTCTTGGTCCAAGTGAAATAATGCTTAAATTTTTAATATTATTAATCTTTTCTCTTTCTTTATCGCTAAAACCACCCTCTGGACCAATAAGAATAGCCCATTTGTTTGATTTGTTTATCTTTTTAATGGACTCAAGTTGTTTTTTTGGATTATTTTCACACTTTTCATCACAAAATATTAAGGTTCGTTCAGAATCTATATGATTCCAATTATCAATGATATACTCAAGGTTTTCTATCTTATTAACCTTTGGAATAAATGTTAAACCACACTGTTCAGCAGCCTCAATAGCATTGGACAAAATTTTAGATTGCTTGATGGATTTATATTGAGTTCTCTCCGTAAGAACTGGCCAAATAACTCTAGCACCTAATTCAGTTATTTTTTGAGCAATGAAATCGACTCTCAATTTTTTAACTGGCGCAAAAAGTATCCAAATATCACTAGGCTTATCTTTAATGCCAATTTCTTTTAATATTTTAACTTTTGATATTTTCTTATTTAATTCAAGAAGCTCAACAACCCACTCACCATCATTTTCATTAAAAATATTAAAATTATCTCCAATATTTAATCGCATAACATTTTTAATATAATGAGTTTGAGATTGATCTAACTCTATAAACCCATTTGTTATTTTTTTATTTATATAAACTCGTATAATTTTCATATTTCAATATTATAAAGTAAAAGATAAATGTTAGGTAACTCTAAGAAAATTAAATAACAAATTATGAACAATACTCTTTTAAATAAAATTACACCATTTGTTCAGCTTGCAAGGTACGATAAACCTGTTGGTTTTATGCTTTTGTTCTGGCCATGCATATGGTCATTACTTTTATATAGCTTATATATTGAACAATTGGCACCGATTAGTTTTTTTATTCTTTTTTTTATAGGTTCAATTATTATGAGAGGAGCTGGTTGTACATGGAATGATTTTTTAGATAAAGAGTATGATAAAAATGTAACAAGAACAAAAGATAGACCGCTTGCTTCTAATAAAATAAAGACAATTACTGCAATGGTTTTTTTATTAGTTCAGCTTTTAATTGGATTATTGATACTTACTCAATTTAATAAATTAACTATAATTTTTGGTTGCCTTGCTTTGATACCTGTTTTTATTTATCCGTTAATGAAAAGAATAACTTGGTGGCCCCAAGTTTTTTTAGGTATCACATTTAATTGGGGTGCATTGCTTGGTTGGTTATCTCTTTCAAACGATTTTTCTTCGATTTACCCTATTATGCTCTATTTGGCTTGTATATTTTGGACTATCGGATATGACACAATTTATGCGCATCAAGACAAAGATGATGATTTCTTACTAAATCTAAAATCGTCTGCAATAAAATTAGGTCAAAATACCAAATATGCTTTACTTATTTTTTATGCAATCTTTTTCATGATATTTGCAGTTATGCTTTTGAGTCTAAGCAATAGTTTAATTATTCATTTAGCGATTTTATCTTTATTAATTCACCTAGTTTCTCAAATTATTTATTTAGATATAAATAACAGTGATAGATGTTTAAAAATATTTAAAAGTAATAATTTACTAGGACTACAGATTTCTTTTTTTCTTATATTAGAGCTTGTAATTAATTAACTTTATTAGCATTGATAAAATTTGTTCTCAAATTATCAATTAATTGAAGTTCACCATTATTTTCTAAATGCCAAAAAGTCCATCCATTACATGATTCTTTGCCTTGTAATTTAGCGCTAATTTGGTGAATAGAGCCCTTTTCACCTTCGGAATAAAGGCTACCATCAGCTCTAACTGTTGCTGAAAATTTCTTAGCTTTCAAACTTTTTGGGCCTTTTAAAACACTTCCGGGTTTTATTATTCCGCTTTCAACTAAACTCCCAAAAGGAACACGAATTTGATTTTTCTTTGATTCTGTAACCTCTAAATCCTTTTTACCTAATAATGTTACATTCTTGATCCTTTTCTTGGCTTCTTTTATGTAGTTTTTATCTTGCTCAATACCAACATAATTTCTACCTAATTTTTTTGCTACTGCTCCAGTAGTCCCAGTTCCAAAAAAAGGATCAAGAATTAAATCTCCTGGACTTGAAGAAGACAATAAGACTCTATGTAAAAGCGCTTCAGGTTTTTGTGTTGAATGTATTTTTTTACCAGAAGTATCCTTAAGTCTCTCTTTACCAGAACAGATAGGAATTTCCCAATCTGAGCGCATCTGAATTCCATCATTCAATGATTTCATCGCTTGATAATTAAAATCATATTTAGCATCCTGACCTTGTGCAGCCCAAATCAATGTCTCATGTGCATTTGTAAATCTTGTCCCTTTAAAATTTGGCATCGGATTGGATTTTCTCCAAATTATATCGTTAAGAATCCAAAATCCTAAATCTTGAATAATTTTACCCATTCTAAAAATATTATGATAAGAGCCTATAACCCAGATTGTTCCGTCTTGTTTTGTTACTCTTTTTACTTCCGTTAGCCAATTTGATGTAAAATCATCATAATTTTTAAAACTTTCAAACTGATCCCATTTATCATTAACAGCATCTACCTTTGTAGAATCAGGACGTAATAGTTTATTTTTAAGTTGTAAATTATAAGGAGGGTCAGCAAATACAAGGTCGACAGAATTACTTGGGATTGTTTTTAAAATGCTCAGGGAATCACCATGATAAATAGAATTTTTTTTAATTGAGTGTTTTTTATATGATTTTTCTTCCATAACCATAATATCCTCATAGGAATTTTATATTTGGTCAACAAAATATATTCCAAGAATTATTATTTGATTCAATTATCTATATGTTGAGTCATTAGTCCGCTGAAAGACTCAATATCTTGCGAATGGGAGAAAATGATTTTCTATGGTATTTTGTTACACCATGAGCATTTAATGCATTTTGGTGATCTTTTGTTCCATATCCCTTATTTTTTTTCCATTTATATTCTGGGTATTCGTTATCGATATTTAACATAAATTTGTCTCTTTCAACTTTAGCAATTATTGATGCTGCAGCAATTGACATTGAGATACTGTCACCTTTTATTATACTTTCATGAGGAATATTAAAACTTGGACTCAAATTCCCATCTACAAGAATATAATCAGGCTTTATAATAAGGTTTTCTAATGCTCTTCGCATAGAAAGAAATGTAGCCTCGAGGATATTTAATTGGTCTATTTCATCTGGTGAAGCGAAACCTATACCATATTTATGATTTATAAGGATTTCTTCATATAGCTCTATACGTTTTTTTTCAGAAATTTTTTTAGAGTCATTTATACCCTCAGGTATACAGTTCCTATTTAAAATAACGATTGCTGAATAAACTGGTCCAGCCCAAGGACCTCTTCCCGCCTCATCTACACCAGCAATATTAATAAAATCTAATTGTCTTTTTTTATCCTCAACAGAAAAATCGGGCACTACTCTGCTGCAATTACATCATTCTTTTGCCATCTTAAAACTGGATTTCTTGCGGCTTTCGTTTCATCTAATCTTCTAATGGGAGTATAAATTGGCGCCTTCTTAAAGAATTCTTCTCCATCTTGAGTTTTTGAGGCTAATTCCCTAATAGTTTCAATAAATTGGTCAATAGAATTCTTTGACTCAGTTTCTGTTGGTTCGACTAGCAATGCTCCATGAACAACAAGCGGGAAATATATTGTCATTGGATGATAACCTTTATCTATTAAAGCCTTTGCGAAATCAATTGTCTCAACACCCGTTCCACTTAAAAAATCGTCATTGAATAATACTTCATGCATACAATATCCTTCATAAGCAGGCGTTAAAATATCCTCTAATGAAGATTTAATATAATTTGCATTCAGAACTGCGTCTTCTGAAACTTGCCTTAAACCGTCAGAACCATGACTCATCATGTAAGATAAGGCTCTAACGAACATTCCCATTTGGCCATGAAAAACACAAAGCCGACCAAAAGATTTATCAATATCTTTATCATTATGATTTTCAACTAAATAATAATTATCTTCATCCTTTTTTAAAAGTGGAGCTGGACAAAACTCCTTTAAAATATCAGAAAAAACAACTGGACCAGATCCTGGTCCACCTCCGCCATGAGGTGTAGAAAATGTTTTATGTAAATTTATATGCATAGCATCAATACCTAAATCACCAGGCCTAACTTTGCCAACTAGGGCATTAAAGTTGGCTCCGTCACAATATAAATAACCACCTGCATCATGAATGTAATTTGCTATTTCAATAATTTCGTCCTCAAAAAGACCGCATGTATTTGGATTTGTAATCATTGCTGCAGCAAAGTTTTTATCTACATTCTCTTTAAAATCATCAAAATTCAATCTACCATTTTTATCAGATTTTATTGTTACAACATCAAAACCTAAAAAAGCAGCAGTTGCAGGGTTAGTACCATGAGCAGAATCAGGAACCAAAACCTTAGTTCGATGACACTCATTTCTTGCTTCTATTGCTTTTTTAATTGCAAGCATTCCACAAAGCTCACCTTGAGCGCCAGCTTTTGGAGTCATAGTAACAGCTTTCATTCCTGTTAATTCTTTTAGCCAAATCGAAATTTCATCTATAAGTTCAAGAGCACCTTGACATGTTGATAAGGGTTGAAGTGGATGAACTTCAGAAAATCCTTTTAATCTTGCCAATTTCTCATTTAGTCTTGGATTATGCTTCATTGTGCATGAACCTAAAGGATAAAGACCTGCATCAATTGAATAGTTCTTTCTTGATAATCTAACATAATGTCTAATTGACTCAGGCTCGCTTAATCCAGGTAAACCAATTTCTCGATCCTCAAAACAATCACCAATAAGATTTTCTTCAAATGTTGGTTCATTAAGATCAACTCCAGTTTTATCCATACCACCAATTTCAAACAATATTGGTTCATCGTGATTTAGACCTTTATTCGAATTTTTCATCTTAAAACCTCATTTGCTGATTCAATATATGAATTCATATCATCTTCTGTATTAGTTTCCGTGCTAGCAACCACGATAAAATTATCTAATTCTTTATTATTATTAATCAATCTTGATACCGGTATACCTGCTAGAACACCTTTTTCTGCCATTCTATCAACAAATACTTTGCCTTTAATTGGTAGTTCGATAGTAAATTCATTAAAAAAACTTTTGTTTAACAATTTAACTTCTGGGATTTTTAATATTTTTTCTTTCAAATTTAATGCTGATTCATGATTAAGCCTTGAAAGCCTCTTAAAGCCTTTTTCACCAAGAAGTGTTAAGTGAATTGTAAATGCCAGACTGCATAGTCCTGAATTTGTACAAATATTTGATGTAGCCTTTTCTCTTCGAATATGTTGCTCTCTTGCTGACAATGTTAATACGAAACCTTTTTTTCCATCAACATCCTCAGACTCTCCAACAATCCTTCCAGGGATTTGTCTTAAATATTTATTCTTTGTTGATAACAAGCCTACATATGGTCCTCCAAAATTCATAGGATTCCCAAGGGATTGACCTTCGCATGCGACAATATCAGCACCCATTGTACCTGGAGATTTCATCATTCCTAATGATAAAACTTCAGTTACAACAACAATAAGTAATGCTCCCTTACTTTGAACAAATTTTGATAATGATGATAAATCGTAACAAGAACCAAAAAAGTCAGGATTTTGAACGACTACACAAGCAGTATTATCATCAACCTCATTGAATAAATGATCAATCTCGATAGAAAATTTTCTATTGTAAATAAAATCGGTATCTTTAATTCCAGATACAGTTTTGATAACATCTGCATAATGGGGGTGGATCGTATTTGATAAAATAACCCCATTTCTTTTAGTTATTCTTTTCGCCATTGATACTGCTTCAGCAGCAGCGGTTGACCCGTCATACATAGATGCATTAGAAATATCCATGCCAGTTAAGAGAGATACCTGAGTTTGAAATTCATACAAATATTGCAATGTACCCTGCGATATTTCTGGTTGATATGGGGTATATGAAGTCAAAAATTCAGATCTCTGAATAATATGATCTACACTTGCAGGAATATGATGTTTGTATGATCCACCGCCTATAAAAAAACTACTATTATCTGCGTGAAGATTTTTATCAGACAAAAGAGATAAATGTTTTTCTACTTCCATTTCGGTTTTATGATTAGGTAAATTAAATTTTGGATTAATACTTACTTTTTCAGCAATATTGGAAAAAAGTTCATTAATGTTATTTGCCCCAATAGTGCTTAACATTTCTTCTCTATCGTTTTTAGTTAATGGTAAATATCTCATTTAATCACCTATATGTTTCTTATATTCTTCTTCAGACATAAGTCCTGAAAGCTCGTCATTATTAGAAATTTTAATTTCATAAAACCAACCCTTACCAACAGGGTCTTCATTTACTATTTCTGGAGTTGAGTTTAGATCTTCATTGGATTTTATTACAGTGCCAGAAACTGGTGAATATATTTCACTTGCTGCTTTTACAGATTCAACAACAGCAATATCTTTTCCAATTTCTGCAGTTATACCTTCTTCTGGCAGTTCAACAAAAACAATATCTCCCAGTTGCTCACTTGCATATACAGTAATACCAACAACACCAATATTATCTTCTACTTTTATCCATTCATGATCCTTAGTAAAATAAATCTCAGCCATTTTATTTGTTACCTCTAAAATATTTATGCTCAACAAAAGGAAGTGAAGTTATTTCTGCTGGTATTAAATTACCTCTAACATTTAATAGGACTTCACAATCATTTTTTAGAATATCTGAATTAATGTATCCCATAGCAATTGGTGCTTGGAGCGAAGGGGAATAACCTCCACTAGTGATTTCGCCTATTGTTTTTTCATTTTTATCAAAAATTTGTGTTCCTTCTCGGGCTGGAAGTTTACCCAAAGGCTTAATACCAACTAATTTCCTTTCGACTCCATTTTTTAAATCTTTTTTGATGTGCTCATAACCAATAAAACCACCATTTTCGATTCTTTCTTTTGAAATAGACCATGTCAAACCAGCTTCGATTGGTGATACAGAAGAAGATATATCATTTCCATACAAACAAAGTCCTGCTTCCATTCTTAAAGAATTTCTAGCGCCCAAACCAGCTAGTTTAACACCATCAATTTGCAAAAGTTTACTTATAAATTTTTCTGAATATCTATCTTTTATTGATATTTCAAAACCATCTTCACCAGTATATCCACATCTAGAAATAAAAAAATTTTCGTTATCATAATTAAACCAATCAGCCGACATAAAAGGCATATCATCAATTTCCTGAAAAAAAGTCTTCAAAATATTTGATGAGTTTGGCCCTTGCAAAGCTATTAAAGTTCTATCTTCAATTAATTCAATTTTATAGGTTTTATTTAGGTTGCTGTATAAATGATCAAGGTCTTTGTCTGTGCAATCTGCATTAACAACAAGCCAGACATGGTCTTCCTCAAAAGCTCTAGTGATCATTAAATCATCAATAATCTTACCTTCACTATTAAGAAATTGTGTATATTTAATTTGCCCAGGTGCAATCTTGGAAAAAGAAATAGGAAGTATCTTTTCCATTGCATCATAAATCATTGGTCCTGATATTTTAATCTGTCCCATATGTGAAACATCAAAAATACTCACAGAATTTCTTGTATGATTATGCTCAGCAATAATACCATTTTCATATTGAATAGGTAAATAATAGCCAGCAAAAGGTACTAATTTTGCTCTATTATTATTGTGAATTTTATACAAAGGGGTAGTTTTAAGATTTTGTTCTAAACCCCAATAAGCCTCAGACATATATCCTCCATGACAGAATAGTTGTTTCCAACTGCCCTCCTCTGTCATTGGACCCTGAGAGATTTGACAACCTCGGTTGCTTACCCCGTCGGAGAAGTATTAAACTTACTTTCCAGAGTTTTATGATATTTGCGGTCCTTTTGCCTGAGAGTTTCCGAGGGCGGTTGCTCCTTCGGCGCTATAAAAGTCTCTCCCGCAAATATCTAGAATCATCTGATTCTTTTTATATAATTAAACACATATAAGATTTTGTCAATTTGGTTATTCAAGCCCAATAAGAACTTTATATGACGAACCTGTTCTGCCCTCTTCAATCTTTGATCTGAGTCCCTCTATCGGAATTGAAAAGGAAGTTATTTTTTTATTCTTAAGTTTCAAAGGAATAATTTTTGACCACTTGTCTATAACTATGTCATCTGGACCAATAAATGCTATAAAGAGGTTAATCCTTAAATTCTCTATTGTTGCTGTATCACTATTAATTACATCACCAAAAATACCGACATCAAAATTAATATTCTTCCTTCTTAGGTTATATTCACAAATCATTATTGTTCTATTTAATTCAATGACTAAATCAGATCTATCTAATTCTTTTGTCTCACTTCCCTTTAATATGGCTGCTCTCGGGCATGGGCCAGGATCAAAATAAGCAGAGTCAGAGCAACTAACTAAAAAAATCAAAGTAAATATTATAAGATAATTTTTAAACATATTGTTTTCCAAGAAAATATTAATTCTTAAATAAGTAAATAAATTTGTATAATAAACATATATTAGTTAAATCAGACATAAAATGAACTTAAAATTAAAAAAAATATTATATCTACCTCATCCGAGAGGATTTTGTGCTGGTGTTGACCGAGCAATAAATATTGTTGAGCTATCACTAGAAAAATATGGACCACCAATTTTTGTAAGACATGAAATTGTTCACAATCCTTGGGTAATAAAAGATTTAGAATCTAAAGGTGTGATATTCATAGAAAACCTTAAAGATGCCCCTAAAGGCTCTAGGGTAATTTTTTCTGCTCATGGAATTCCTAAAAGAGTTTTGATTGAAGCTAAGGCAAAAAAAATGCCATTTATTGATGCAACATGTCCTTTAGTTATAAAGGTTCATAATGAAGCAAAGAGACTTTATAAGGATGGAGCTCATATATTTCTTATAGGCCATGAAGGTCATCCAGAGGTTATAGGGACAATGGGGCAAATTCCGCTAGATGCCATTACTTTAATTCAGGATAAACAAGATGTTAAAGAATTAAAAAAGATTAACCACAAGAAGGTAGCTTTAATTACTCAAACCACCCTATCAGTCGATGATACCAAAGAAATTATAGAGGAGTTAAAATGTATCTTTCCAAATATAATTCAACCTCCAAAAGAAGATATCTGTTATGCAACAACAAATCGGCAATTAGCAATAAAGTCTATTGCGAGTAAATGTGATTTAATTTATGTCATTGGCGCTAATAATTCATCAAATTCATTAAGATTGGTTGAAGTTGGAAAAAGATCTGGTTGTGATGAAACACATTTAATATCAGATATATCCGAAGTTAATTGGAGTGAAGTCGAAAAAAAACAAAAAATAGGATTAACAGCTGGCGCAAGTGCACCAGATATACTAATTCAAGAGTTTATAAATGAATTGAATCAACTATATAATGTTGAGATTAAAAAAATCTCAGTTGCGGATGAAAATATAACATTTAAAATACCCAGGGAACTTAATGAGTCATAAATGGCAGTTTACACACATGTATCTTCAGAAGACTTGAGCCTTTTTCTTAAAGATTATGAAATAGGTGAATTAATAGAATTTGAAGGGATATCAGAAGGCGTTGAAAACACTAATTATAAATTAAAAACAGAAAAAGGTTCTTTTATTCTAACAATTTACGAGGAAAGAGTTGAAAAAAAAGACATTCCGTTTTTTCTCGAATATATGTTTTTTTTATCATCAAATGGTATCAAATGCCCTCTTCCGTTAAGAAATAATAATAATCTGTTCTCAGAAATTATAGGTAAACCAGCATCAATATTAACCTTCCTGGATGGAACATCTACTCTCTCTGTTACTGAAAAACAAGCTTATCAACTTGGTCTAATTTTAGGAAAGATACATAATATTAGTACCAGCTTAGAAATTAAAAGAAAAAATCCAATGGGGCTGGAGAGCTTTTCGCAATTGATTAAAAATTCAACTACTACTGCAGAAACTTTTTCAAAATATCTTAACAAAGATATGCTTGAAGAATACAATAGAGTAAAATCAAATTGGCCAAAGGATCTACCAAAAGGAATTATTCACGCAGATCTTTTTCCTGACAATATCCTTTTTCACGAAGGTCAAATTTCTGGTGTTATCGATTTTAGCTTTTCATGTAATGATTTTTTATCTTACGACTTAAGTATATGTATCAATGCCTGGTGCTTTAAAGATGGTGAATTTGATATTTCATTATCTCGAAATCTTTTAAAGGGTTATCAAAAAGAGAGAAAATTAAGTAATGAGGAGATAGAAAAACTTCCAATACTATGTTCGGGTTCAGCTTTGAGATTTTTATTAACTCGACTTGTTGATTGGAGGGTTAGCAATGAAAGTGCGATGGTAACGCCTAAAAATCCAAATGAATTTATTAAAATTCTTGATTTTCACAAAGATATAAACAATCCTGAAGAGTATGGCATTTAATGAATAAAAAAGTTGATATATATACTGACGGAGCATGTTCGGGAAATCCTGGTCCTGGTGGTTGGGGCGTTCTTATCGAAATAGATAATAAAAATATAGAACTATCAGGTGGAGATAAAGATACCACAAATAACCGAATGGAGCTTATGGCTGCAATTAAGGCGCTAGAAGAAATAGATAAAAATTATGAAATCACTCTATATACGGACTCAAATTATGTAAAAGATGGAATAACAAGCTGGATATCGAATTGGAAAAAAAATAACTGGAAAACAGCCAGTAAAAAAGATGTAAAAAATAAGGAATTATGGATGCGTCTTGATGAAGCTATAAAAGATAAAAATATATCTTGGGTTTGGGTTAAAGGTCACGCTGGTAATGCAGGAAACGAGCAAGCAGATTATCTTGCTCGTTCAGCATTAGAAAAATTATAATTGACTAAGAATAGTTTCCGCACTTGAAGTAGCAACTTCTCCTGGGTTTTCTTCAACATTAAGTTTTGTTAAAGAATTATCATCAATTATCATCGAATATCTTAATGATCTTTTACCTAGACCAAAACCTGAGCCATCCATAGATAAGCCAAGTGCTTCAGTAAGTTCGCCATTACCATCACCAACCATAAGCATTTTATCGCCTGTTCCCTTATCATTACCCCATGCAGCCATCACAAAAGGATCATTTACTGATAAACAAACTATTTGATCTACACCTTTACCTAGAATTTCATCAGAATTATCTATAAAACCGGGCAAATGATGCATTGAGCAACCTGGAGTAAATGCACCAGGAACTGCGAAAAGAACTGATCTCTTTCCTGAGAATAATTCACTTGTTGTTATTGGTGTTGGTCCTGCATCGGTCATATGATGGACAGTTGCTTCAGGAATTTTATCTCCTTCTTGTATAGCCATAATTTTCTCCTAATAAATTAAAATTGATTTTATGCCTGCTTATGCAGGTTTCTTAGTATATATATTATGATATAAATTAGTCACTAGTTTTTGAATAAAAATGGATAAAAACATTACATTTGAAGGAAGCTTATTAATTGCTTCGAAATCAATGCCTGATCCTAGGTTTTCTAAATCGGTAATATTATTAATTAATTTTTCATCGGACGGTGCAATGGGAATTGTATTAAATCGACCGCATAAAATAAATTTAAAAGATGTCCTCAAAGATATGAATATAAGTCAAATAAGTTCAAATACTGATATTCCAATTTTTAATGGTGGTCCTGTTTCAATAGATAAAGGCTTTTTATTGCATAATTCAGAAATAATTTTGGAAGACAGCATTGAGATAAATGGCGCTAATTGTTTTCTAAATTCATCTAAGGATTCTTTATCTTCATTATGTATGGAAGAAATTAACTCTGGAGTAAATTTATATCTCGGATGTTGCGGTTGGTCTCCAGGACAACTAGAAAATGAACTTAAATCAAACGATTGGATAATCTCAAACGCTGGTAAAGATTTAATATTTGATGGCAATTATAACAGCATGTGGGAAAGAGCAATTGAAGAAATAGGGTTTAATATAAATAATCTTTCAAATGACAGTGGTATAGCTTAAGTTTTACTAGCAATATTTTCAACTTTCTTCCAAACACGAAGAATATTTCCGCCCCAAATTTTTTCAATTTCTTTGGGTGAATAACCTCTTTCTTTTAACTTGAGAGTTAATAATTTAGTTTCTGAGGCATCCATCCATCCGCTGATACCCCCTCCACCTCCAAAGTCAGAGGAAATACCTACATAATCAATACCTATGAGATCAACAACATAATCTAAATGATCTATAAAATCATCAATGTCTGGCATTGGAAATTTTGCATTTATATTTTCTATTCCTTCAAGATATTCTTTTTTATTTGAGTGTAATGACGGGTTAAAACTTTTATCACCATAAAGTTCTGCAACCTTGTTACCAAGACTGATAATAGAGCTGAATCTATCGTTGTTAACTTTAACATAATTTGCAAATGCTGTTATTTGAATAACACCTCCGTTTTCCTTGAGTGCAAAAAGTAATTCGTTTGATATATTTCTAGGGTGATCTGCAATTGACTTTACGCATGAATGAGAGGCAATGACTGGCGCTGATGATAATTTTATTGCTTCAAGTGAAGCTTTATCTGAAATATGACTAATATCAATCATCATTCCTAACTTATTCATTCTTTTAATTGCTTTCTTTCCAAAAGCTGAAATGCCACCATGCAATTCCTCTTTATCATTTAATCTTTTACTTGGCATTGAGCTGTCTGCTATCTGATTATGACCTATATGAGTTAATGTCATATATCGAGCTCCAAGAGAATAATAATGATCTAACAATGATAAATCTTCACCTATTACATATCCATTTTCAATTCCAATTGCTGCTGATAAAAGGTTATTTTTTTTTAATTGAATAATATCTTCTGGTACCAAAGCAAGTCCAATTTGGTTGGGATATGTTTTAGTCATTTTTGAAATTGCTAAAAATTTTTTTTCAGCAAGAAGCTTTGCTTTTTTAAAGCCCGCTGTATCCAATGATCCTTGGGGAACATAAACAACAAAAAAACCAGAATCTAAACCACCCTTTTTCATTTTAGCTAAATCAACCTGCATATCAGTAATTTTGCCAGGATCATGTTGAGGGTTTTCCATATAATCAAAAGGAATATCAATATGAGAGTCGATTGTAATAATTTGAGACAACAGAGGCGTACTAAAGAAGCAAAATAAAAATAAGAATAATATGATATTTTTATGTTTAGACATTTGAGTGCTTTCTTATAAAACTTATTAAAGCTTCTGAATTATTCTCTAATTCAGTAAACTTCTCTTTTTTATTAATTATATTCTTTAGTCTATCAGGAATTTCTGGTTTAAAACCGATTGCGTCAATAACTGCTTGAGAAAACTTAGCAGGATGGGCTGTTCCTAAATTAACCATCGGCACATCAGCATCTATTATTTTTGCAGACGCATAAAATCCCACTGCAGTATGTGGATCAAGAATTATATTAGAAGCTTTATAAATCTTTGAAATCGTATCTTTCACTTTTTTTTCACTTGCTTTACCTGACTTAAAATCATTTTTAATATGGTTAAGGGTATCATTATCTATTCTAAAACCGTTGTTTTCTTTTAGTTCTAAAAATAAATTTCTTAATTTCTCTGAGTCCCTATTTAAAGATTCAAATAACAGCCTCTCAAAATTACTTGAAATTTGAATATCCATACTTGGAGAGGTTGTAGCTTTTACTTCTTCTTGAAAGTAATCGCCATTAGATATTGCTCGATCCAAAATATCGTTATCATTTGTTGCAACAATTAATTTATCAATAGGTAACCCCATTTTTTTTGCAACCCATCCAGCCATAACATCTCCAAAATTTCCTGTTGGTACTGAAAATGAAACTCTATTTGATTGTAATTGCTGAAATGTTGAAAAATAGTAAACAATTTGGGCTGCTACGCGCGCCCAATTTATTGAATTAATTGCACCAAGACTCACCTCTTCTTTGAATTCAAGATTTTGGAATAGATGTTTCACAAGATTTTGACAATCATCAAAAGTTCCGTCAATTTCAATTGGATAAATACTTGCGCTATCAACAGTTGTCATTTGTTTTCTTTGTATTTCAGATACTCTTCCTTTTGGAAATAATATGAAAACAGTGCAATGTTTATTATTTTTAAAGGCTTCAATAGCGGCACTACCAGTATCTCCTGAAGTAGCGCCTAATATGGTTATTGATTTATTTTTCTTACTTAAAGAAGTTTCAAAAAATTGAGCTAACAAAAGCATGGCAAAATCTTTAAAAGCAAGGGTTGGTCCATGAAAAAGTTCTAATAAATAGTTTCCTTTTTCAACTTCTTTCAACCCTATTGCCTCTTTCGAAGGAAAATGACTATAAGCCTGACTAGCAATATCATTTAACTCTTCATAACTTAAAAAGTCTTTAACAAAAGGATAGATAACATATGCTGCCTGTTCAGAATATGATGTTGTAGGTAGTTCTTTGTAGTCTACCTTTGGCCATTCTTTTGGAATATAAAGACCTCCATCATTTGCAAGTCCAGACAAAAGAACATCTTCAAAACCTAACTCAGGAGCCTTTCCTCTTGTAGAAATATATTTCATAATATTTATTAATTTATTACTTTAAGTTATTCTTATAAGATTATTATCAGTTTTTGTTTTTTATGGGAAATATTCATTAAACTAATGCAGTTAGAAAAATTTATAAAATCAGTAGAATATGGTGTCTGCGATCAATTAACGCCACTTGTAAGGAGAGTAATTGCTAACAATCCAGGTGGTTTTACTTTCACTGGCACAGGTACATATATCATAGGCAATAAAAATATAGCTGTAATAGATCCAGGGCCAATTGATGATGACCATTATAATGCATTAATGAAGGCAACATCAGGACAAGAAATTACTCATATACTTTTAACTCACAACCATAATGATCACTCACCTCTTGCGAAAAAATTAAAATCTGAAACTGGAGCAAAGATATATTATAAAAATTTAAGTAATGATGAACTTGCTCAAGATGATTTCGAGGAGGGCTATGATCGAAATATTGAAGGCGATATAGAATTAAAAGATGGCGATAAAATAGAGACCAATGAATGGTCAATTGAAGCTATTCATACCCCTGGTCATACATCAAACCATATTTGCTATGCCCTACTTGATGAAAATATTTTATTCTCTGGCGATCATGTAATGGGCTGGTCTACTACAGTTATTGTTCCCCCCGATGGCGATATGGAAGATTATATTATTTCTTTAGAAAAATTGCTTTCTCGAAGAGAAGAGAAGTTTTTTCCAACTCACGGTCCAATTATTGATGAACCTAAAAAGTTAGTCTCAGACTATATATCTCATAGACTAAACCGTGAAAAACAGATTATTGATGCTATAAAAAAAGGAAATAATAAGATCTCAGAAATAGTAAAGATGATTTATAAAGATGTTGATAAATCGCTTCATCCCGCTGCAGCAATGTCTACCCTTGCTCATTTAAAAAGGATGGAAAATAATCAAGAAGTTACTGTGCAAGGAAGAGATTTAGAAGGTATTTATAATATAGCTTAAGTCTAAATTAATTTAAATCTAACCATTGCATTTCCTCTTTGGTCAGTTGAACTTTTAAAGAATTAACAGAGCTTTCAGTTTCTATAAAATTTCTAGGCCCAATCAGAGGAAACACTGGAAAATCTTGATTTAAAACATAAGCCAGAGCAATCTCTATTGGTTCAAATCCTTTTTCCTTAGCCATTGCAAAACATCTATCTCTTTTCATTAAATTTTCTTCACTATGCCATACTCTTTTTTGTTCATCTAAGTTTGGATCTGCAGGATGATAAGATTCTTTTTCTGAAGTATCTTTTAGAAAAAAACCTCTAGCTTGACTTGACCAAGGAAACAAAGGAATATTTTTTTTCTTTAAAAATTTTCTAAAATCTTCATCTGAAGAGCTTTCACACCCTGGCCAGACCGGCTCTATCATATGAGCTAAACTAAAATTATTACTCAATGCTTCAAAAGGAGTTTTATTACTCTTATCAGCATAATCAATAGCTTCCTGAAATCTCTTTAAAGACCAATTAGACGCGCCAAATATTTTTATTAATCCCTCATCCTTTAGTTCATTTAAGACATCAATAAACTCTTTAACAGGAATATCTTGATTATCTCTATGTAAGCAATAAATATCTATGCAGTCTATTTTCAATCGAGATAAACTCATGAGAAGCTGATCGCGAATTATTTCAGGATAACAGTGAGGCGTGTGAGCGCCTTTACCTAGAACAATAACATCATTTTCTAAGTTTCTAGAATTTATCCATCTACCAAGATGCTCATCACTTTTTCCATCATTATAAATAAATGCAGTATCAAATACATTTCCTCCAATCGAGTAAAAGTGATCAAACATTGAAAAAGCATGATTTGTATCTATCTGATTATCACATCCGAAGACCAAATTCGAAACTTTACTATCTAAACCTTCAATTTTTATTTTGGGAATTAAATTTTCTTTATTATTAAATAAAGATTTATTAAAGGATGATAAGTTATTCTCAGGCTCATCAAAATCATATTTTACACCTGCAAGCCTTCTCCATTCATCTAGACATACAGCGTTACCATATGAGTCTTTATGAGATATTTTTTTGCTTTCAATGTTATTTTTTAGACATTCATCAAAATGATTGATCTCATTTATATAAATTTTACCCATAGCATCTATATTTATTTCAAAAATCTTTTTATTACCTTCTTTAAGAATTAAAGAGTTATTATCCTTCTTATATTCACCACAATGCCAAGGATCTCTGACTAAAAGAGTTCTTTTTCCATCTGTAACCTCAACAGAATTATCTAAATTTTCTTTTATTGATGAGGATAGATAAGCTAATGATCCATCTGAAAAAGTTATTTTTGCTTGAGATGATAAATCAATTCCATGTTCATTTATCTCAGATTGAACTTCATATTCTTCTGGATCCATAAATTCTTTACCGTTTATTAACCCAACTATCATTCTTGCCATAGATAAAGGGTAGCAACCGATATCTAAAATAGATCCACCCCCAAGTTTCGGATTAAGTAATCGGTGGTCTTTTTTGACATTAGCTTCAAACCCAAAGCTTGCTTTTATTTCAATTTTTTTTCCATCGAAATTCTCTTGAACAATTTCTCTAATTTTATCGGTTTGAGGATGCATCCGATACATAAAAGCTTCCATTAAAAGTAATTGCTTTTTCTTAGCAAGGTCAAATAACAACATTGCTTCTGAAGAATTCATTGTAAGAGGCTTTTCACAAAGAACAGATTTACCACTCATTAATGCCTTATAAGAAAATTCAAAATGTGATGTATGAGGAGTAGAGATATATATAGAATTAATATCTTTATCATCTAAAAGCTTTTGGTAATTATCAAAACCAATACAATTATAAGTTGAGGCAAATAAATCAGCAGAATCTTTTGATCGACTTCCAACGGCTAATAAAGTTGATCTGTCGGTCTTTTTAATAGCTGATGCAAATATTTTAGCTATGTTACCAGTGCCTAGAATACCCCAGTTAGTCATTCAAAAACTCTTTACGAAACGATTTTTATAATAAAACCAATTAATGATCCAAGAACATAAATGTATATTGGTGGCATACTGAAATATAAACCAGGACCTCTTTTTTCAGCATCTTTATAATAATCTAATGCGTACTTTATTCGTCCTATTGGCCATACAATACCAATAATAAATGCCCAAATAGGATCAACTGCAAATGAAAATAGCCATAAACCAGGTAAAAACAATACTAAATGCTCAATAGTATTATGATGAACTCTAACTTTTCTTACATATTCTTCAGGACCATCATGTGAGGGGGCTTTAATTCCATATTTCGCTCTCGCTAATCCTGCTTGTAAAAGTGTAAAATAATAAACCAATAAAGCAACGCTACTTAAAAGACCTGGGTAAATAAAGTTTTCCATTTTTAACCTCTTATTTATGAATTATTTGCGTCAAATTCAGATTTTAGAAAATTTGAGATATAATTATTTTTATAAAAATCGCTTTCTAATGGCATTATATTATTAAATACAAGTTTCTTTGCAACACGAACCATTATTACTGAAAACTTTAACAAAGAAAATATTCTATAGTAATTATAATTTTCTGTAGAAAATCCAGTATGCTCTGACCAAAGCACTAAAGCTTCCTCATAATCCATTGAGCCTTCTAGCCTATCAACCGTTAAGCCTATACTGCTAGCATCATCCACTGCTAGACCCCATGCGATATCTGAAATTGGATCTCCGTATGTTGCCATTTCCCAATCCAACAAAGCAGAGGCCTTGAAATTATCATATAAAATATTACCTGGACGAGAGTCCCCCCAACATAGGCTTAATGGATTATTTTTTTTTGGTTTATTTTCTTTCAACCAGCTTAAAACATTATTGCATAAAGGATTATCTTCTCCATCCATTCCCCAATCTAAAAAATTTTGATAATAATCAATATCAATATCCAGTGGATTATTGTTTCTATACTTTTTATCTAACTCTTTTAATTTTAAATCATTGATATCCAATGTATGAATTCGATTCAAATAATGTATCCATTCTGTCCAGATTTTTCTTCTATCTTCTTTATTAGCTCTACCAACCATTCCTTCTGGATCCATGTGGTATGGTGGATTATCAGTTGGGGCTTCACCATTAATAAAATCCATAAGATAAAACTCGGAGCCCAAAATATCATCGTTTGATTCATACAATATAATATTTGGTGTAGGAAAGCCTCTCTCATATAAACATTTCATAATATCAACTTGTAGTTTTAGATTGTATTCTGGAAAGACTTGGTAATTAGAAGGCTTTAATCGTAAAACATAGTTTTTACTTACATCATTTTCATTTAGACTAAAAATAAAAGTTTCATTTGAAAACCCTGAGGCTATAGAGCTTTCATTTGCTGTAATCAAATGACCTTTATCTTTAAAATTGTCTTGTTGCGTTAACCATTCTTTAAAGAGATTAAATTTTTCATCAAAATTTTTTTCTGTACTAACTGGCATTTTTAGCGATCAAATAAATCTTTAAATCCACTAGGCAAATGGGGTCCGAGAATTAGTTCTTCAAGAATACAAGACCCATTATAAGTTTTTTCTTTTCTTGATAAAATCACATCACTTATTGATTGAATATGTAGAAATGGAGGATCATGAGGATCTTCGCTTAAATTATAAGTATCATAAGTATGTTCATTTTCACCTTTAAAATGACCATGACCCCACTCTTGATGCATGTACCCTAAACCGCACATAAAAACTCTTGTTTGAGGAGTAATTTTTAAATTGATATTATTTTTATTTTTATCTAAAGCATTAATTTCTAGATATTTTACTCTTCTCGACCCTTTAAAATACTCAACATTTTTTTCCAAGTCTGAAAATGTTTCTTTTTCTCTTTTATCTTTGTGTTGCAAAACAGAATGCCCATTCACTATGTTTCCTTCAGAGTCATCAACAAAATGAAATTGTGTAGTAAAATCTTCAAAATGAGCTGGATTCCATAGCCAGTAGAATTGAGGTAAACTCATTGGAACAGGAGGCTGACTATCATAAGCTCCAACAGGTCTCACTCCCCATGATCTATCTCTCGATCCGACAAATTTTTCTGGATTAATATCTATAGCATTATTATCTATATTTACTTGCCCTGCCCATGAACCATGTTGGACCATTCTACAGGTATCCATCGTTTTTCTAGGACCGTCATATAAATACATTTGAGGCTCCTGCAGAACTTCTGTAAAACCATCAAAAATTATATTCACATTAATACCTGAATCTTTATCATTAACTAAAACTTGAAGTTTTTTAAGAGGTTCTATTACTTTAACTTCAATTGGACCTACAACAGTATCTAATCTCTCTAAATTAAGTATTCGTGATGCCCTTACATTATGTTGAGTGCCTTGATAAGCGATAGTAAAAGCTGCATCCATTATATTTAAATTAGGATACACACATAAAACAGCTCCAAAAAATACTTCGTCATCTCTAGAGTATCCATTAAAAAAATACCTATCATAAAAGTTTCTAGAAGTACCTACCTCTGCAACAGGAGAGGATGTTTGATGAATAGGATAGTCATCTGCTTTTGTTATCATTTTTTCCTCACTTAATTAGAAACATACTCAACTAAAAAGTCTATCCATTTATCATCATTATTTAAACAGGGTATGAATACAAATTTTTCACCACCAGCTTCAATAAATATCTCTCTTGCCTCTATATTGATTTCCTCTAATGTTTCAAGATTATCTGCGACAAATGAAGGACAAACAACTGCTATCTTCTTAATTCCATTTTTTGGTAAATTTTCTAGTTCTTTATCTGTAAAAGGCTGTAACCAGCCAGGCCCAATTCTTGATTGGAAAGCAACACCCCATTGATCATCTTCTAAATTAAGTCTTTCTGCACAAAGTTTAGATGCTAATTTTACTTGTTCTTCATATGTTGGGTTTGTTCTAACATTTTGTCTTTTAGGAATACCATGATAACTAAAAAGCAAAAAATCAGTATCAGCATTTAGGTATGAATTAATTTGTTTTGACAAAGATTCTATATACCCATCCTCATTATAAAATTCATCTAAAAAAGATAATTGTATATCAAGATCTAGCTTATCTTTAACATCTTTAACTTTTAATTTAGTAGTTAAAGAAGTTGCCTCTGCATAATGAGGATAAAGCGGAAGAACAATTATTTCCTTACAGCCCTTTTCTTCTAATGAAATAAGCCCTTTCGCAATTGAAGGGCTTTGATAACGCATTGCCATTTCAACAGGATATTCGATTTTCTGATCTAATTTTTCTTTTATCAGGTTAGTATTAATAATTAATGGAGAGCCCTCTTTTGTCCAAATAGATTTATATGCTTCTTGTGTTTTTCTTGATCTGAAAGGAACAATGATAAAATTGACTAATATTTTTCTAATTATCGATGGAATATCAACAACATAACTATCAGACAAAAATTCTTTAAGATATTTTTTAACTGAAGAAAGCTCTAAATTATCTGGAGTTCCTAGATTTATAAGCAGAATACCTTTCATTCAATATTCCTTTTTTTTACAATTTTCAAAAGATAAAAACCTAACCAGGTACTAATCATTGCTTTAATTATTATCCAAATAATAGCCGGAATTTGCCAAATAAATTGATATATTGATTTTAAAGGCCATAAATATTTGAAAACCAATTCTTTAATTATAAATAAATTATCTGTTAAGAACTCATCAGTTGAAAGAGACAGAATACTGTAGTCGGTTGAAAAAATTATCCAAACAATCCAAAGCAGGAAACCCGCTTGAATAGGCGTTGTATAAATACAAAAATAAGCAAAACCCAAAAGGAATTTATTCATTTAATTTGTCTATCATATTTCTTTGGAAAGAAGAATTCTTTTCACTTTTGATCCGCCTGCAGAATAGCCACCTATTTCACCATTAGATCTAATTATTCTGTGACATGGTATTTCGACAGGATATGGATTTTTACCACAAGCATTTGCCACTGCTCTTGAAGATTTCGGCCTTCCGATTGCTATAGCTATTTCTTTATAACTTTTTGTTTTACCTTTAGGTATTTTCGAAATTTCTTTCCAAACTTTTATTTGAAATTCGGTCCCGCTTAATTTATGTCCCATGAAACACCAGTCAACTCTTTACTTAAATCCCATAATCTATCTGCATCTACTTTGCTTTGCGCCCATTTAGTTGTTTTTGCTATCTTGCAGTTATAAAAATATTGCCCTGATGTATCCGATACTTCTGGAGAGGAGCACAAATATATAGATGTCTCTGCACCTTTCTCAGAACTTCGCATAAATGGTTTAGCAAGAAAAAATAAATATCTCTGAAGACTTCCATTATTTTGTCCAAAAGATGTTCCGACTACTCCAGGGTGTAAACAATTAACAGTAATGTTCTCATTATCAAGAATAGTGGCTAATTTTTTTGTAAAAAGTATATTTGCCAATTTAGAATACCCATAAACCTGAAAAGGTTTGTAAGCCTCCATAGATTGGACATCTTCAAAATTAAAACCTTTTACAAAAGCATGAGCTCCTGATGAAACATTAACTATCCTGCTGCCGCTTGCTTCCTTAAGCTTATCAATTAGAAGGGTTGTTAATAAAAAGTAAGCTAGATGGTTTATCGCAAAAACTTCCTCATAATCATCAATTGTTTTTTTCCTTTCTTTATTAATTAGACCTGCATTATTTAACAAAACATGAAGAGGTAAATTAAGTGAATTAAATTTTTGTGCTGCTTTACGAATATCAGATTGTGATGATAGATCAGCAATAATTGGAATTGCTTCTTTTCCACTTATTTTATAAATATCATCAACCAGTAATTGCGCTTTGCTCTCACTCCTAGCAACAAAAAATATATTTGCCCCAATTGAAGAAAGCTTTATTGCTGCTGCTCTTCCTATACCGCTAGTTGCTCCAGTTATAAGAACATTTTTATCTTTAATATCGAACATATTTAACTAATTATCGTATGTGAAATCATTATAACTCATATAGTTAATGCCGTTATGATTTTCTTTAGATTTCTTTATAATGAATTTTGCCAATCTTTTAGCATTTATACTCCTAAACTTTCTTAATCCACTAATCATAAATGGATCAAAAAATAAGGATGCTATTTCAAAAGCAAAGACATCTATTCTTGGATCACTTTTTTCTCTTTGCCAATCAATTCTTCCTGCTAAATGACCTGGCTGAAATATATTGATTGTTTCAAAAGGAAGCTTTTTAATCTCCTCTTCTAACTCACCTTTAGTTTTTAGGTAAAAGCTTGTTGAATCTGTGTTTGCTCCAACAGCTGAAACTAATGAGATAGATTTAACACCAGCATCTAAGCTTTTTTTTGCAATATTAAGAGTATATTCGTAATCAACTTTATAAAAAGGGTATTTTAGTTTATCAGGCATTACGATTAACTCCCAAGCTCTTAATTCATAACCTAAACATAGATAAACATGATCAATTTTAGGTAAATCAAAGTCATCTAATTTTTCAAAATCAATAATTAATTCTTCTATATTTTTTTGGTTATTATTATTCTTTCTTCTTGAAAGACAATAAGTTTTTGTATCTTCTTTAGATAAAGAATTTAGAATTTTTGAACCAAGAAATCCTGTTGAACCAGCGATTAGAGAAACCTTATTATCCATTTTTTGAACCTTGCATAGATTAAAAATTATTTTATTCAAACATATAATCTTATTACTTATTTAAATTGAAACCTTCAATAATTAAATCCATTTTTTGATGAAATTGAAGTTTCTTTTGATGCCATTGCAAAAAACCAAAGGGTAATTGTATTGTTGTACCACCAGTTCTATCTCCAGGAATGATATTTTTTTGATATTTTATAGAAGATAGCTCTTCTGCAATTTTCTCTATTTTTAGTGTTATGTTATTATTGTTTTCATTGATTGTATTGTAATACCATAAATATTCTGCCCAATTAGACTCCTGCATAACCAGACCTCTTTGAAAACAAAATAAAATCAAATCTCTGACATTTTTTTTTAACCAAAATAATAAAGCTTCAGTCAACTCATGATCGTATTTTTTTAATGTTTCCCATGTTAATCTTTTCTTTCTTTTCTCATATTTGACAATTTTGTTGTCACTTTTTTGATATTCTTCATTAGATAGAATATCTTCAATATCCTTTGCTCCATTTATAAATAATGAAAGAGCTCTTTTAACATCGCTTGGAATTTTTGAATTAAATTGTAACTCAAAACCTTTGATAAAATTTTCAAAACTTATTAAAAAAACTTGGCCAGATTTACTTTTTTTAATCGAAATATTTGTAAAGGAATTGTTTTCCCAGAAAATTTTTAAATCTGTTTTTTGTGTAGTTTTAGTTCCAAATACATCTATGACTTTTTTATTCTTGAGTCCGTCAGCTTCAACTTTTCTTATTACAAAATCTTTTTTTAATATTGTCTTAAGTTGATTGGAGAAATCTAAATCATTCATAATTTTTTCTGCAATTAATACTTCGTTCCTGTGGCCACTTACTTTAGCGTGCTTCCATCCCTCAGATCTATTTCTCATTTTTTTTACTCATTTTTTATCTAAATACTGTAAAACTGATTTAGCTATTTTATTTGCTAGCAATGGAGGTACAGCATTACCTATCTGAAGATTTTTTTTTGCTCTAGATCCATAAAATTTAAACCAATCTGGAAAACTCTGAAGTCTTGCGCCCTCTCTAGTGGTAAGTGCTCTGTCAATCAATGGGTGCACACATCTTGCAGAACTTGGTGTACCAAAATTTCTTGTTATAGTTGTTGAGGGTCTTTTCCACCATAATCTTCCGTAACTATTAGCATAACCTGATTTAGGTCTATATTTTTTGGGAATTGATTTTTTTAAACCGCCCTCAGGTAAAAACTTAATCGCATTTAATAACTTTTTACCATGATTGGCAGATTCTTGTTCTGTTAAAGCACTTGGGGCTTTTAATCTCATTAACTTTTGATAATTATTTTGTGGTTCTTTTATGTAAGTTTTTGATTGAGAGTTAACAGGAATTCGAGGTAAGTCAGACATGGCATCCTCAAGAGTTAAATAAGTTTTTTTAAATAAATCTTCGCCTTCGTTATTGTGATGGGTTTTTTTTGGGAACAAAAAATTTTTTCTCTGCTTAACGCCTATGACAAAAACCCTCTCTCTTATCTGAGGTACCCCATAATCTGCAGCATTTAGAACTTCTAATTTTAGATTATAGCCTTGAGAAAGAAATAATTCCTTTATTTCATTTATTAATCGCCCTTGCCCCATAGAAAGAAGGCCTTTTACATTTTCATATATGAATAGTGATGGTTTTAAGTCTTTTATTGCCCTAAAATACTCCTTAAAGAGAACAGCTCTAGGGTCATTAAGTAATCTTTTTCCTGATGTAGAATAGGCCTGACATGGTGGTCCTCCAACTACAATATCAATTTTTTTTTTACTAGTTATATCTTTAAAGTCTACATTAGATATAGAGTTATCAGAAATTACTGTGTTAGGAAAATTAAGCTTATATGCTTTACACATATCGCTATCGACATCATTAGCAAAAATAGTATTGAATCTTTTTGTTTGATCGAAGCCTAAAGTAAGACCTCCAACACCACAAAATAGATCAACTACATTATACTTTTTTAATTTGCTTCTATTGGAGCCCATGCAAGTAAGGTTTTATCATTTGAATTCGAATTTGGAACTAATTTGATACCACCCTCTTCAGCCATTGTTTTATAATCCATCCAAGAAACAACAGCTTCGACAGGTGTGCCAGGTCCAGAGTCAAAAACTAAGGGACCATATATATTAGCAGTATAGATTAAATCTTCATCTGTAACTCTTTGTGTTTCCTCATGTCTCGCACCTGCAGGTTCATAGAACCACATACCTGGTCCATAGCCTTCAGGAGGGCCTGCTCTAACACCTAAAGCTCCACTCAATACTAAAAAGTCACTAGCGCCAATATGTGAATGTGGAAGCGCAACTCCATTATGTCTGACAATCATAGAAACAAATCCAGTTTCTTCACTGACACGCAAAAGCTTTAAACCAACATCAGGCATTGTCGGCATTGTAAACCATGGTACTTCTCTAGTATCAACAAAATGAGGGTGAGAAATTTCAGATGATAATACAGATCCAACATCTGAATCTACTAATGTTGCTGCATTAGAAGAAGCTATAGCTAAAGGTTCACCTTCACCATCATAAGTCTGAGGACCACGCTCCCAACATTCAGTTGATGAATTAGGAACAAGAGAAATATTTTTCTCATTTGCAAGCTTCATTACATCAGTTCCAGTTAAAAGAGATTGAATTGACCCATCTTCCTTTAACAAAGCTAATGCACTATAAAAATTTGCTAAAACTTCAGTATCCTCAATAGCGGTTATTGAATTTACTTTAGAATTTGCAGCTATAAAGCCCCATGTTCCTGGAGCTAAAACACTCTCTTTGTCATCTTGAAAATAACTCAACTGTCCAGATAAAACCAGCATATCCATGCCTCCAAGATAAACGGAGCTTGGAAATGAACATCCTTTATCAAGCTTATAAATTAAAGAGAACATCCCGCTTTCTGGACTTACTCTTATTGGCTTGACATGCAGACCTTTTACATCTTTTATTGGTATCCATGGCATTGCATTAGTATCAATGGAGCCCTCTGCGCCAAGTGGATTGTACTCTGGATTAAAACTTTCTTCTTGTTCACTCATAATTTTCCCCTAATTTAAAACAAAGTATAAATATAAATCTTTAAAGTGTCAAAAATGTTAAATAAATGGATTATTTATCATGAATAGTCTTTAAGCATTTTTTTAAGCTCAATTGTGTGTTGCTCTTCTTGACCAATCATTGTTCTTGCATATTCCTCAAGATAAACTGATCCATTTTCGACACAATCAAGTAGTTCTTTATATAGGTTTAAAGCATGAATTTCATGCTCGAGACTTTCTTCAAGAATATCCTCTATAGAGTGCCTATTGCTTTCTTCAATTCTAGCAATTTTCTGACTCGGATGACCATCTAAGCCCGTCAAAAACTCACCTGCTTGTTGAGCATGATCTAATGACTCAGTTGCTTGGCTCTGTAAAAATTCAACTATTGGTATTCTGTTTGGGCCAGATACCATTAAAGATGAATGTGTGTATCTAACAACACCGGCTAATTCATATTCCATAATCTGATTTAAAATTTCACAGACTTTAGCTTGATTTAATTCTTCCATAATAAACTCCAATTCAATTTAGAGCGCTTATAACATAGTAATTTTTACTTGTCTGATATTGCAATTTAATTGCAATTATTAAATCTTGCTTAACTCTCTTTCTATTTTAGAAAAACCAAAAGTAAGAGAAAATATCGAGGCAATAGACAAAAAGGCTATTAGTTTTTGAATGATAGCTGAAGTAATCATGGCATTCTTATTTAACAAAGGGCTTTCACCAAAATTTAAGTAAATAACATAAGCTGTAACAAAAACTAAAAATAAGGCTATTACAGTGATATATTTTTTACTAAGGGAACTTCTAAGAAAAACTATTAAATATAAAAAAGATGCTGGCACCATAAGTCCAAAAGAATTAAGGGCAAAAAATACATGAAGATCAAAAAAAACATCATAAGGAGTAAATCCTACGCCCGCAAAGAATATTGATCCGATAAAGAAAAACAAAGAACCAATAATTGCTAAAATAAATGTAATCTTGTTTTCCTTAAATAAAATAGGAACAAACAAGAAGGAAATACCGATAAAGAAAAAAAGTAACATTGATAAATTAAAAAAAATTGAGGATATAATATTATCTTCACCTGAATGAGATTCTAATCCACCTAAATCACTTAAAAAATTATGGGTAAATGAATACCCCAATTGAGCAGTATCATGAATATTACCACCTGGATAAAAATAAGAAGCAACAATAACTGCAATAACAAAGAAAATTGTAACAAATCTTATTACTTTAACTGTCCAAAAATTCATCATCAGAAGATGGCTTCTATTGCATTTCAATAGCTATTTTAAAAGCTGGTCTATTCGTGATATTTTCAACATATTTTTTAAGATTACTCATTTCATCGGGAACGCAACCCATTCTATTACTCATAAAACATGCATGACCAAGCATAATATCTGCCGCAGAAAAATTTCCAATTAAATATTCTTTTCCTTCAAGAGCCTCGTCAACAGGAGCTATTGATTTTGTTAGCAATCTTTGTGCTTGTCCTAATGCAGTTTCATCTCTCCTTTCAGGAGGAAGAAGAATGGTCTGAACAACAATAGTATTAATAGGAGGCATTACCATACCTTCGCAATAATGAAACCATTGTAAAAAATCAGGATAATTTCTATCATCAGTAGAAGGTTTTAATCCTCCATTTTTATGCCTTTCCAGAACATACTCTACTATTGCACCAGACTCATAAATTCTAATATCACCATCATCAAGAACTGGAATTCTTCCTAGAGGATGTCTTTTTCTATGTTCATCTGATTTTAAGTCACTTGGATGAAACGCCATATTATTAACCTCATAAGGAAGAGATAATTCCTCTAACAACCATATAATTCTGCCGGCTCTAGAATTTGGAGCAAAATGAACTTTGAGCATAATTTTAATCCTTCTTTGATAATATTTCTTTTATAATGTAATTTTGTTAATCTGATTGAAAGATTAATGAAAAAAAAGATTTTTACAAATAATTTATAGGGGATTTAAAATGATAGGACCATTAAATCATGTTGGCGTTGCGGTGCCGTCAATAGAAAAAGCTATTGAAACATATAAAAATTTATATAACGCAACTGATATTACAGAAATTGGTGAAATGACCGACCAAGGTGTAAAGTTTTGTTTTGTTAATCTTCCAAATAGTCAAATCGAGCTGATTGAACCTTTAGGGGATGGCTCTCCAATTCAAAGTTTTCTAGATAAAAACCCTAAAGGAGGACAACATCATATTTGTTTCGAGGTTAAAGATATTCATAAAGCAAAAATTGAAATGGAGGAAAAAGGGGCTACAGTTTTAAATGAACCAAGAATTGGTGCACATGGGACCCCTATTATTTTTATTCACCCAAAAGACAGTGATGGTGTTTTAATTGAATTAATGGAAACTCCAAAACATTAATCAATAAATTTTTCAATAATTAAATCTAGATTCATGAGTTTAAAATTTTGGTTTACTTGCTTGGCTTGTAAAGGAGTGTTGTTAAGGTCATATATTTCCATATTCATATCATCTTGAGCAATAAAAATTCCTGAATTAAAATTATCATTAATTTTTCCTCTAAAAATTTCTATACCATCTGTTCTTGATACTCCATCAATTTTTTTTGATTTCTTTATAGAAATTCTTCCTAAAAATTGGTTATTTTTATCAAGGTTATAAACTACAAAATCACTTGAACCTTGAGATGAGGCAATTAACAGTTTCATTTTTTCATGTTTTAAAATTGCCAGTCCCTCAGTATCGCCATTTATATTTCCTCCGTATTGCACAGTTCTATCTATTATTTGAATTTCTACTCCATTAGGTTCAGCATCAATAAAGTAAACTCCTGATTTATCATCTTCTTGAGCAAAATATAAAAAACCTGTTTCATCATCAGCAACACATCCCTCTGAAGTAGAATTAAGATTAATCTGTCTAACCATTTGAACTTTTATTGGAAAAACATCTAGAATTCGATATTGATAAATTGATGATGTATTTACATCACTTACAAAAATAAAAGTTGCATTTGATTTTGTACTTTTGTACATGCATAAGCCATAAACGCTATCCAAATCAGTAACTATTATATTTTTTAAGTTATCAATGATTCCATTTTCATCGACTAGATACACAGGAATAGAATTGTCACTTGCATTTGAGGCGGCTAGTAAAGAGAATTTTTTTGCTCCAAAATTATAACCACTTCTTATGTCAATATTATTAACTTTACCTGATGGTAAATATTGAATTCTTTTTCCAGTTAAAGAAAAGGAATGCAAACCAGCCTTTTTATCAGTTCCAAAAATTTTACTTTGTGAAGGATCATTTTCATTAAACCAAAAAGCTGGATCATCTGCTGCATCACCTTTTGTAAAAACACTCTCAGTTTCAACTATAGGGTAAATTACAATTTCTTTTGCTGTTAATATATTTAAAAATGTTAACAGGAACACAACAAAACTTATTTTACTAAATATAGAAAACATTAATACTTTATATTTTTAATCTTTTTTAAAACTTTTATGAATTTACACACATATATCTTATAGTATTAAAATAAAAAATTTAAATAAATAATAGGAGATAATATGAGCTTTGTTGGAAATACAGAAGATAAACTAGCTCTTCATGAATTGGTAATGTCATATGGAGACGCAGTTAGCAGAAATGATTCAAAAGATTGGGGTAATACATGGTCTGAAGATGCAATTTGGAGTGTTCCAAACTTTCCTGGTCTTGAAAAAGTTGAAGGTAGAGATCAAATTGTAAAAAAATGGGAAGAAGCCATGAGTAATTATGAATACATAGTATTTGTAGCTCTGCTTGGATCTTTAACAATTGACGGAAATAATGCCAAAGGAACAACATATACAATCGAAGTAGGTACAGATAAAGAAAACATTAAATCACAAACTCACGGACAATATCATGATGAATTTATTAAACTTGATGGCCGTTGGTATTTCCAAAAAAGGACTTTTTCAATTTTACATACTACATAAAAAAGCCCCAAATCAATTAAAATTTAGGGCTTATTTATTAATATTCTAATTATCTTTTATAAGATATCTCAAGCATAAGTGTTCTACCCGGTTTAACATAAGCATATCTATCGGCAGGGAAACCAAATTCTGTGCCTGTATTACCACCGGTTGATGGAGTTTCTGCAGAAATTGTTTGAATATATTCATCACTTAGGTTTCTTCCTATTAAGCCAACAGACCAGCCATTATCAGAATTTATGAATACAGATGAATCAACTGTAGTATAAGATTCTTGTTTAGCATTAATCCATGCAGTTAAAGGATAATCATCAGAAAATTTTGCATTAAGATTAATTCCAAGATCTAAACCATTTCCTATAGGGGTAGAAAAATTAAACCCATAATTAATCCTTAGTTCAGGTGCTAGAGCCATTTGATTGCCATCGAGATTTTGATCTTTCAATGGTCCTGTTCCAATATTACAACCTTCAGATGGCTTTTGTCCGCTATAACAAGGACCATTAAATTTCTTATAAGCAGCCTCATTATATGAGATAGATGCATTTAACAGTAAACCCTCTATCAAAGGAGGGTAGTATGTAAGCGCTAAATCGAAACCTTTTGATTCTGATTCTGGCGCATTAAGAGTTCTATAAGCAAATATAGCGGCATTAAAATAGTTAAGCTGTAAATCATCATATTCATAAGTGTATAGATCAAGATCAAGTTTCATAGCTCCATCAAATAACAGAGTCTTAACACCAAATTCAAAACCTTTAACTGTTTCTGGGTCATATTGAATATCTTTATATGGATCTATATTTAATGTGCTATCAATTGTACCATTATCAAAGCCTCCAGACTTCCAACCTTCTTTATAAGCAACATAATAAGTTGTATTATCATTTGGTTGATACCGAAGTGTTACTTCAGGAACAAAATCATCAAGATCAGTTTCAACTTCAATAAATCTACCTAAATTAAACAACCCTAGAACTGCAGCATTTGCATAAGGTTGGGTAAAATATGAATCTTTTTCCTCCTTAATAAACCTACCTCCAGCAGTTAATTGTAAATTATCATTTATATCCCAAATAGCTTCACCATAAACTGATATAGCTTCACCCTCAGTTTGAGAAATCTTGTTATAAGCTAGATAACGATAAATGTCTGGTGCTGATGAATCTTCTAAATTAGCAAAAGTAACTTCTTGAGCAAAATTTAATTCCCATTCCTGATAATAGACACCAAAAGCCCAATTAAAATTACCAGAATTTTTTGATACAATTTTAGACTCAATGGCTATATTTTCATAACTGTTGCCTTCACCTGCAAAACAACTTGTAAATGCGGTTCCATCACAGTCAATGACCCAACCGACCTCTTGTTCAGCAATATTAGCTACAGTTAATATATCATAATTATCTAATTCAATATCAAGACTCGCAGTTACAATATTAGACTCATAAACTTCTCCAAGAGCCCCTCCAAACTGTCCTTCAAGAGGTGTAACATCAGCAACGGCTTTAGGAATAGGATTAGATCCACGCCTACCATCTTTATTACAAGCGGTTATATCATTAGGGTTAGGAAGTGGTGCTTGAATACCACCTGGTCCAACTCCTGAATTAACATGCGATACTCCATTTAAAGTAAGACATTCAAAATTTTCATGTAGAGCAAGAGAAGTATTTTCCGTTTCCGCAGTAGATGCTTTTACTTTTAATGTAATATTGTCTGCAAGCTGACCTTTTAAAGTTATTCTTGCAAATGTATTTTCCGTTTGTGGAGCAAAATCATATGCTTTATCATTGGGGTATGAAGATGCAGCAAAACCATTACCTACATCAAGTGTATTATAACTAGTTTCGCCTGCGTCATTAATAATCCATCCTTCATCCATTTTTGAACTTTTCAAAGCGAGTCTTACTCCCCAATTATCACTTATAGGAGTTGAAAAAACTAACTCTGCAGATTTATTTTTATATTCAAATTCATTAGATATTTTTGCTGACCACTCAGTTTCTTCTCCAGGATCATTAGTTGTAATAACTATAGCTCCAGCAGTAGCATTTTTACCAAAATATAATGCTTGGGGGCCTTTTAAAATAGCCACCTGGCTAGCATCAAATAATCCTTCATGGATAGTTCTACCTTGGGGATAATAAACACCATCGATCATTAGTGCTACTGATTGCTCAATTCCAATACTTCCAGGACTAGAAGAAATACCCCTTACTGCTATTTGGAAACCGCTTCCGCTATTTATTTGACCAATTTCAAGTGATGCAGATGAAGCTGCTAAATCTTGGAGATCTTTAATTCCAAATGTTTCAAGAGCTTCCTCATCATATGCTGTAATTGATACAGGAATATCTCTTATAGATTCATCTGTTGCTCTTGCAGTAACAACTATTTCTTCAATACTGCTTGATAAATTAGCTACCGACTCTTCTTGAGCATGTAAAACATTGAAACTAAAAACTAAAATAAATGAAAATAATAAAGAATTAAAAACTTTCATATGACCCTCCCCAAAGAATGATTTTCACACAATTTACTTATTACTGATAAAGTAGTATATTGCTAATATTGTTTATATCAATACATATTATTTAAAATATAAGTAATAAAAAATAAATTACAGAGGATATTGTGGAAGATAAAGAAAAACAAAGACATGCAAGTGTAAGCGGTTCAGCTAATAAAATCTATAATGAAGAAGTAAAAATTACAGGTGGTAGGTATACTTCAAAAGATTTTATGGAAAAGGAACTATCTAAATTATGGTCAAAAGTATGGAATATTGGTTGTTGGGGAAGAGAACTCGAAAAAGAAGGGGATTTTGTAACTCATAATATTGGAAGAGAGTCAATTTTACTTGTTAGAAATAAATACAATAAAGTAAAAGCTTTTCATAATGTCTGTCCACACAGAGGAAACAGACTTGTTCATGTTGATGCAGGTTTTGTTAGTGATTTTAGATGTACATATCATGGATGGAAATTTAATTATGAAGGTGAATTAATTTATGCTCAAGATGATGATGATTTTCCGCAGGGCAACCCATGCGGAAAACTAAAGCTTTCTGAGATACCATGTGAAGAATATGCAGGTTTTATATGGTATAATATGGATAAAAATTGTTTTCCTCTAAAGGGTTTTCTTGGTGAAGTAACTAAATATTTAGATATGTATGATAATGAGGGTCTAAAAAGAGTGTATTATAAAGTTTGTGAGGTTCCTTTTAATTGGAAAGCATTAAGAGATAATTTCTGTGAATCTTATCATCTACCTGCGACTCACCCTCAAATTAGTGATTATTATGATGATGACTACAAAAATACTGACTTTGAACTCTATGAAACAGGTCATAACTTAATGAAAATGAAGGGATCTCTTCCTTCACTTAGAAGCCCTAAAGCTTTTGAGATGAATGAAAAGTTAGAAGCTGAACTAACTTATTGGAATTTAAATCCTGAAGATTATGATAAAAAAGCTCATTTAGTAAGAGAAAGTTTACAAAATCAAAAAAAGAAGCTTGGAAAAGAAAGAGGCTTCAATCATTTTGAGAATTTACCTGACGCATGGTTAACAGATGCGTTTCATTTCAATATTTTTCCGGGGACATCAATTACATATACGGCAAATGTTGTTTCTTTACAGAGAACAGAACCACATCCTGATGATCCAAATAAATCTATATTTGATCATTGGGGTTTTGCATTAAAATCTAATGATTCCGATCTTGTTGCATCCCCTGAAGATATGGTTCCCTGGGAAGAGGTAGAAAAAAGAGTTGTCATTTTTGGTGAAGAAACTCTCAGCGATGTAGCTGATCAAGACCTAGAAAGGGCTAGCGCCCAACAGCTTGGCTTCCATTCAAGTGGTTTTGAAGGGGCGTATTTATCGGGACAAGAAAATCGTGTCCAACAATTTCATAATTTTATTGATAGATATATAAATCGATAGCAAAATTTGTTTTTTTCTAGTCAAATAATATTATTATCAATTAATAGATAATTTTTCTTGGGGGAAAAATGGACAAAGCAATCAAACATTCGTCAGCACTAGACGGTAAAAATCCAAATGAATTAAGGGGCGACTCAATAAGTAATGATCGTTACTTTTGCAAAGATTTTATGGATAAAGAATGGAACCATATGTGGACAAAGGTATGGTTGATAGCTGGTAGAGAGATTCAAATTGAAGAACCGGGTGATTATATTGTTCATGATTTAGTTAAAGAGTCTATTATCATTGTAAGACAAAAAGATGGATCTATAAGGGGTTTCTACAATAGTTGTGCACATAGAGGTCAAAGGCTAGTTGAATGCGATAGCTCTCAAGAATCTTTTCGCTGCCCTTATCATGATTGGCAATTTGGGTTAAATGGCGATGTTATAAGTGTTCCTGATGAAGATGATTTTCCTCAAGGGAGTCCTGTAGGTAAAAGAAAGTTAGTCGAAGTTAGGGTTGATACATGGGATGGTTTCATTTTTTACACTATGAGTGATGAAGCTCCTGATCTTATGGATTATTTAGATCCAATTCCTGAGATATATAAAAATCACAATTTTAAAGACCAAATTAGAGCCCAATGGGTTAGAGTTGAGTTGGATGTTAATTGGAAATTCTTTTGTGATAATTTTAATGAGTCATATCATACCCGATTTGTACATCCTCAGGTACCTTCTGTAATTGACCAAGATCATTTTACTTCAAGATATGAAATGTTTCCAAAAGGTCATGCAAGAATAATTCAGATGGGCCGTCCATCATTACGTGATAAAGTAAACGAAAATGAAGATCATCCGTTCAAAATGATACTTGAAAGTTGGGGAGTTGATGTGAATCAGTATCCTGATTATGAAACATTATCAGAGAAAGGTTGGACAGATTTAAAAAAAGCAAAAAGAAAATTATATAAAGAAAAAGGTTACCATCATTACGAGCACCTATCTGATGAAGAATTAACAGAAAGCCCTTTTCAATTCGTTTTCCCAAATATTGCTATGGGTGTACAAGCAGATGGTTGTATTCTTTTAAACTGGTTTCCGCATCCAACTGATCCAGAAAAATGCTTTTTTGATCTTTGGGATATGGGATATCCAATTGGTGGATCAGCAAAAGGTATAGGTAAAACAGGTAGAGAAAACGATCAAGCATTTACCTCAACTTCTGCAGGCATAGGTAAAAAAGATGAGGCTAATGATCAAGAATTTCTTAGTCGCACTAAAGTCAATCCAGTTAAACTTCAAGAAGTTGAATTAGATTTTCGAGATTATGACGACGGTAAAGGGGTTGAAGATCTATGGGATCATGTTGTTTACCAAGACTGGCAACTAACTGACGGATTAAGAAGGGGAGTAAGATCAAAAGGATATCAAGAGCCTTATCTTGCTGCCCAAGAGACAAGAGTTAGATATTTTCATGAGACGTTACATGATTATCTAAATGGAAAAGAACCTAAATAAAAAAAGCGCCTAATTGGCGCTTTTTCCATAAATATAAAAAATTAATTAATTTTGTTTGGGTAACCAAATTTGAGTTAAAATTATTATCGTAACTACTGCTAAAAAGGCTATACCTAAAGGACTTGGGGTTGTAAGAGCTTCAGTAGTTCCAACATATTCTAGATAAGCCTGGGCACCTTCTGATATTGATCCATTTTGTTCTTTAAGATCTGTAATTGCTCTTGCGGTAACAATCCATAAATTCCCACCAAATGTATATTGTTGCCAAGCAAATGCTACAACAATAAGACCAAATGCAGTTGATATAATTTTTGCAATAACATTAGCCTCATCAGAAGCTCTTGTTGCGGCCGCAATTCTTAATGATAACCAAATAGCTAATATAATTCCTATTGATACTAATGCTGTACCTGCTCTATTACTGGCCCATAAAGTCCATATTTGAAATTCTTCCATTTTTTTCTCCTTTCTTAAATAATGAATAAATTTTTATAATTTTTATTATTTTTATTTCTTTACCCAAATTGGTGCTAGAAGAGCGATAATAACCACTATCCACCAAGCTCCCATTATTGGGTCCCAAGGAATTAAAGAAAATTGAGGAGGTTCGGAAATTGGTAAAAAATCTACAAACCTTTGCGCGTGCGGCGATAAACTCTCCAATTGCCCTAGAGAATATGAAGTGCTTCTCCAGTTAATTGAAAAGAACCCAGAAATCTGTAATCCGCTATACACTATACCTAGTCCAAATAAAGAACTGATAATTTTTGTAGATAAATTAGCTCCTTGATCATAAATTCTTAATGACCCTCTTAATGCTGCCCACAAAAGAACAAAAACTCCCAATTGAAACATTGCATTGCTTATTGCCTGCATCCAAAACATATTTAAAATTTGATATTCAGTCATATTACCCTCCTTATTAATTTTAAAACTGAGAACGATTCTTATCTAATAAGATATTTTCAATTTATGCGATATTTTTTTTTAATTTTATGTGGATAACTTTTTATTAGAATTCTTAAATGTTTTATTAAGCTAATTTAATTTTTATTTTTTGTTTTTTAATTTTTAACCTATGAAGATTAGAATAAATATTCTGAGTTCTTTTAATGATAATGGATTTAATATAACTTCTTCTTTTTCTTGCTCTTTCTGATCTTACTAAGCGGTCTGATTTATTCATAAGTTTATTTTATTGATTCTTAGAATATTTTTCAAATGAAAATTATATTTGAGACTCATGCTCTTCAACTATATAGGTTCTCATTAATGACAAATCGAATAATTGCTCTTCATCATCATTTATTTCTTGTTTAATTTCAGGTTTTTGAAGATTTTCGGCACATTTTTCAAATGTTTCCATATCCGGATACCATATTTCCATTAATACATCAAAATCTGGGTCATATGTCTTTCCTGATCTATCGGGTAAAGGGTTGGTAAAGCGCCTTATATATTTTGTAGCGTATCCTGTTAGATATTTCTCACCAATTATTCTGTGTTTAGTTTCATAGTATTCTCGAAATTCATCGATTGTCATACCTTCTTTTCTTCTCATAGGCATAATAACTTTTATCATCAATATTCTCCTTAACTATCCATTACTTTAAAAGTAACCCCCGCATTTGGTAAGCGATTAATAAGTGTATCACCCATTGCAGAAGCAGGTGTCCAAAAACCACCGCCAACACTTAAATCATCTTGGGCTAGAGCCATAGCGCTCTCTGATATCATTTTAGCAGTAGATTTATATCCTGGATCTTTATCGCCATGAATCCAAACCCGCATATCTTTATCTCTATTAGTTGGATGAATGCCTAATAATTCGATTTCAAAAAAACCATTTTCCATTGTTTCTTCAGAAGGCCCTTCACCTGGTTTAGGTAAAAAACTTTTCAAGATTGATCGCGTTGGAGAAAATGCAGCCATTCCTGCCATTCCTCCGGTCACCATTCCAGATGTTGTTGCACCAATAAAACCTTTTGGCCCTTTGCCAGTAATGCTACCTTCATTATATTCAAAATCATCACCATAAATATTGTTGAGTAATTCATTTGTTCTTCTAACTACTCTAGTATTAATTCCTGCCATAATAAAAGGGCCAACCCAAGCATCAAAATCTTTGTCAAAATATGGTGACATTTTATCCGGACCATCTAGACCTTTTTCTCTATCATTAAGTGCGTAAGGGTTTGCAATAATTTTAAGAATAGAAGAATCTTTTTTGGCTTGCTCCATCATTGACATAAGGCTATCAACAGTTCCTCCGCTAGCACCTCCTGAGAATCCTCTTGTTCTATATTTTATTTGTTTCGCATTGACGCCATGTAATTCACGCATATTTTTTTGAAGAAAATAAACTCCTATATCTGATGGAATACTGTCAAAACCGCAAGTATGAACAATTTTTGCCCCACTTTCTTTTGCAGTATTTTGGTATTTAGTGATCATGTGTCTCATCCAATGCACTTCACCAGTCAGATCACAATAATGAGTTCCATTCTCAGCACATACTTCTACAAGCTCAGATCCGTATCTCGCATATGGACCAACAGTTGTTAAAATCACCTTTGTTTTCTTAACTAAATCAACCAAGGATTCCTTATCATGACTATCTGCAATAAGAATTGGTACATTTTTTCCATCAAGTATTTCTTTAATCTTTGACTCGTTTCTACCTGCCACAGCCCATGTTAAATTGCTGTTATTCTGATTTTTATAAATATAATCAACTGCTAATCTTCCAGTAAAACCACTCGCTCCCCAAATAATAATATCGTATATTTTTTCCATATCTCTCTCCAATTTACTAATTTATTCTAAATGGATCATCAACTAAACTTTTAGGATTAGTTAGATCGTTATCAAAAAGACATCTTTCAACTAACACAGTATCAAAAAAAGCATGCAGCTCAATTATCTTGTTATCTTTGATAGTAAAAATTTCGCAGTAAGTTTGTTCATACATCTCACCATTCTTTGTTGGCCCTCCACCCTGCATCATACCAACCACTCTGTCATTTTCAGCGGCAATTATTTTCCATTTTTTTGAAAATTGAACTTTATCATTTACAAGTTTTTCCAAAAGCTTTTCACCTATCATTCCATTGCAACAGGCTTCTTTTCCATAAATACGTCCTGAAACAGGTGTATTTCCAAGCATATTATAAACAACATTATCGTGATGCATATTATATATCGCTTCAAAATCACCTTGCTCTAAAGCAATGTACCATTTTTCAATTAATTCTTTATTTTCTTCAACGCTCATTTATTTATTCCTTAAAATCATTATTTGAAAACATAACTATTTAAGACTATATAATTTGCATGAGATTACTATTAATTTTTTTTATAATTCTATTTTCTACTTCAATATCTTTTTCACAAGATAGATTTTCAAATTCTGATGGCAAGAAGAATGAAAAAAGTCTTAGTGAAGTTCTAAAATGGAGCTGGAGTAGAGAAGAACCAAAAAAAGAGTTCATTCAAACAAATGAAATTATAAGTTCTGAATTTTTTGAGAACCGTAAATTTTATGCTTTATGGATTGGTCATTCGACATTTCTAATTAATAATGGCGATATTACAATTTTATTCGATCCTATATTCTCGGATAGAGCTTCTCCATTATCTTTTGCTGGACCAAAAAGACTAATCAAGCCTGCAATCGATATTAAAGATTTACCAAAAATTGATGTTATTACAATTAGTCATAATCATTATGATCATCTTGATGTAAATAGTTTAAGAAAAATACAAAAGAGATTTCCTAATGTTAAAATTTTAGTCCCAAAGGGTGATTTAAAGTTATTAAAAAACTATCAGCTTATTAATGGATACGAATTTTTATGGTGGGAAGATAAAACAATAAGCAATACAAAATTTACATTTACTCCAGCGCAACATTGGTCAGCAAGGGGTCTCAGAGATAGAAATAAAAGTTTATGGGGAAGCTGGTTCATTGAAAACGATAATAAGAATATTTTCCATGCTGGTGATACAGGTTATTCAGAAGACTTTGTTGAAATAAAAAATAAACTTGGGCCAGTAGATTTTGCAATGATACCTATTGGTGCATATGATCCTGAATGGTTTATGAGTTATTCTCATGTTACTCCAGAGGAAGCATTGAATATATCAATAGATCTTGATGCTAAAAAAAGTATCGGAATGCATTGGGGAACTTTTATATTAACTGATGAACCAGTTTTAGAGCCTAAGGAACGGTTAAAGAAAATAGTCTCTGAAACAAATATTAATTTTTACACAGTTGAACCTGGGATAATAATTGAATTATATTAATTAAACCTTATCTTCTTCCTTCAATATAATCATTTAATACCTCATGATACCTTCTAACTCTTCTTTCTTGATTGGTTAAAATTGCATCAGCAAAACCCTTTGACTTGACACCTTTTTGTTGACCTATGGCCATACTAATATCTTGATCAGTAACATAACCCATCGAGCCTTCTGGATATATTACCCATTCATGCTCAGCAGGTCTTAATGGTCTTGGCCCAAGAGGTGTCTCGGTCATATTCTCTCCAGCAGTATTTTCAGTTGTATCTGATCCCATAAAAGTTGCTGAGGCTGATAGTTGCTCCATATCTGGAACAAGCCACCAATGCTCAAAAAGACACTTTTCTGGATCTGTCGGATGTGGTTGTGGTCTTTGAAACTGAATCCCATCAGGGGTCATAGTGATATCATAATTAGGAAAACAATTATAAAAATAATAATCAGTTAATTGTTCATCAGTTAAAAATTCATAATGCCAAAAACCTCTATCTTTGGCTAATTTCCTCTTTTGGCCCTGTATAGCTAGCCTCGTTTCTTGAGCTTTTCCTTTAAAATCTTCAGGATTGAGATCCCAAGCCTCTAATGCAGCATCAAGGGGGAAATTAACCTCATTTGGTGATTGATCACCTAATGCTGGTTTATGACCAGGCATAAGCATTCTATTGTGGCCATTATCATACATATCAAATTGCGAAAATTTATAATCATTTTCGATATGAACTGATAGCTCAGGATGTAATGTTGGTAAATGATATGACTCATTAAAATTATCGTGAATTATTTTCCAGTTACAATCAACTTCGCAAGTCAGATTTAAAACTCTTATATATTTTTCAGGCTGATAAGGGCTCATATGACTGATTAAAGGGTTAAGAGCTTCTTCAAATTTCTGAGGATTTTCAGCAAGAGTAACCCAAACAAAGCCAAGAGCGACTTCGCAATGAATTTCTTTTAATTTGATTTTTCCACAAGGATTGCCATCATCAAAATCCTCGGGATCTTGAAGATTCCTTAAAATTCCTTCAGTATCATACTCCCATCCATGATAAGTGCATTTAAATGTATCTAATGATCCATTTTCAACATGAACCAATATATTTCCCCTATGGGGACAAACATTATAAAAAGCTTTTATAGAGGTGTCTTTCTGTCGAACTACTAAAATTTCTTCCAAACCAATCTTATAAACAAAAAAATCATCTGGTTCTGGTATTTCAGATGCAATCCCCGCAATTTGCCATACCTTTGCCCACATATGATCCCATTCTTTTTGCATAAATTCTTTTGAATAATATCTTTCACCTGAAATCTTATCTCCTCTAAGTTTAGGATCGGGATGCTTATCTCTTGGCGTAGGTATAATTTTATTCATTATTATTTACTCTCCATAAAGATTGCTAAACGATCTCTTAGAAAATTTCCATTTACCATCTTCTTTAATACATTCATCATCATATTGACCACAAGGTCGTAATTCAGTTCCGTCAGGTAAAACTGCTGTTTCAATAGTGTAGCTTCTCATAAAAGCCTTATCTCCATCAATATTAATAAAACCAGGTTGGGCGATCATATGTACAAATGGATATCCTTTCATGGCTTCATTCCAAACATTAACGATTGTTTCCTTGCCTTCATTTTTGATATCTAAATGTGGAATTTCCCAGATAGCATTTTTTGACCATGTGCTCCCCCAGATGCTAGCATCTCTTTGATTAACACCATCACAATATTGATCTAAAAGCTCTCTTATAGCTAATTTTTCTTCCATAATACTCATAGAAAATCCCCATATTAATAAATTACAAAGCTCAATTAATTCATAGTCTAGGTTAAAATATAATGAAATTACAGTTTTTTTTGAGTAAATAACTTATTTTAAAAATATGTAATTTTTTCTTGCTAAAATAAAAAATTAACATAAAAAATAGGAAATGCTATATATGGTGTTGATATGAGTGAAATAAAAAAAGAAAATCAAAATCTTTCAGTTGTTAAAACTGGTGACGAAAGATCGCCAGATACAAGCTATACAGAATATTTAATGGAAGATGCAAAAAAAGTACCTGAATTTATGGTTGAAGAAACTTATGAATATCTTGGCTCTGAAGATATAGATACTTCCAGATATATTTCTAAGGAATTTTTTGAAAAAGAAAGAGACTGCATGTGGACTAGAGTATGGCAATTTGCTTGCAGAGTAGAGGATATTCCTGAAGTTGGCGATAGTCTTGTTTACGATATACTCGATTGGTCTTTTTTAATTGTGAGATCTGAGGAAGATAAAATTCAAGCTTTTTATAATAGCTGTTTACATAGAGGTAGAAGAATTAAAACTGAACGTGGGTTTGGTGATGATTTACAATGTCCTTTTCATGGTTTTTGTTGGCATTTAGACGGATCATTAAAATTTACTCCTGCTCCATGGGATTTTCAGCACATAAAAGATAGAGACTTTAAGCTTCCAGAAGTTAGGGTTGAGATTTGGGAAGGCTTTGTATTTATTAATATGGATGATAAAGCTGTCTCACTAGAAGAATACCTTGCTCCTCTTCCAGAACATCATAAAAGATGGAATCTAGGTGATTGTAAAAAAGTTATACATGTTTCAAAAGTAGTTCCAGGTAACTGGAAGACAGTTCAAGAAGCATTTATGGAATCTTTTCATGCTACATTAATTCATCCAGAAATTTTACCTTTCCAGGCAGATGAAAATGCACGTTATGATATTTACGGCGATCATATGAATAGAAATATTGCTTTAACAGGGAAACCAAGTCCAAATCTTAAAAATGTAGATGAACAAGAAATATTAGATACCATTTTCTATGGATCTGGTCGAATGGCTGCAGATGATAAAATACTTGTTCCAGAAGGAGAAGAAGCTAGAAAGGTAGCAGCTCAAGCTATGAGAGATGCTTTTGAAGAAGCCGATGGACATGATTACTCTGATAAATCTGATGCAGAAATGCTTGATGCCATTGTTTATAATGTATTTCCAAATTTTTCACCTTGGGGTGGTTTTCCAAGAAACCTTATCTATAGATTTAGACCAAACGGGAATAGAGAAGACTCTGCAATAATGGAGGCTATGTTTTTACAAAGAAATAACAAAGATCCTGATAAGCAAGAAAAATACGAACCGATCCCAATACATTATCTAAACGATGATGAAAACTGGGATGATGCTGAAGAATTAACTGGTATAGGTTTAATATTTGATCAAGACATGGGAAATATACCTGAAGTTGAAAGAGGAATTCGGGCAAGTAAATCCGGTAAAATCACATACGCAAATTATCAGGAAAGCAGACTTAGGCATTACCATCAAACCATGGATAAATATTTTGCAAAAGGTCCTTTTAAACCTTAGGCAGTGCTTCCTCCGTCAACGGTATAAACTGATCCAGTAACAAAAGAACTATCATCACTTGCTAGAAAAAGCATTACTTTGGCTACGTCTTCGGGCTTCCCATATCTACCTAATGGAATGTTTGATTCCATAAGGTCTTTTGCTTGCTCAGACTCACCTGGCATCAATCCTTCCTCGAGACTTCTCATCATTCTTGTCTCTACAGGAGATGGATTAACTGTGTTTACTCTTATATTTTTATCAGCGCACTCTTTTGCAGCAGATTTCATCAAACCAATTACGGCATGCTTACTTGTTGCATAAGCACCTATTTGTGGTGCACCAGATAAACCTGCAATACTAGAAGTTATAATAAAGCTTCCACCTCCTCTATTAGTTAACGCTGGAATGGATGCCTTTAAACCTAAAAAAGGCCCTTTCACATTTACAGACATAACTTGATCAAATTTTTCAATATCATAATCTTCTAAATTTTTTACATCACCTTCAATACCAGCATTTGCAACAAAAATATCTAAACCACCAAATTTCTCTTTAGCTATTTCTACAGCTCTTAAATTATCCTCAAAAGAAGTTACATCTCCTGCATAATAGCTAAGGTGATTAGAGCTAATTTCTTGGCATAAGTTTTTTAAGTCGTTTTCATTTAAATCAAAAAGCAATACATCAGAACCTTCATTTAAGAATTCTATTGCTGTTGCCTTTCCTATTCCTCCAGCTCCGCCAGTAATTATAGCTACCTTATTATCTAATTTTTTTATCATTAGGATTTACTATGAAGTTCCTTTAACTAAATCATTTTGTGCAGGAAGTGATGAGAAATCGTCATCTTCTTCTCCAAAGATTCTTTCAGGACTAACTGAGTCCATTGCTCCAATAGTATCATTAGGATCAGTATAAAAACCGAGAACATATCCACCTTTAGAATATCCAATTAGAGATCTTAATTCAGATGAAAAATTCTTAGCGACTTCAGGAGGGTGAGATAGATACTGATTTTCCTCTTGCCTTAACCAGTTCAAGGCATAATGCATAAAAACTCCAGTTCTAATCTCATTATCAGTTGAATTTTTTCCACCTCCATGAAGAACAGTCCCAGTATAGAGCAATGCTGAGCCAGAAGACATTTCAGCATAGGCAATTTCATCCTCATTCGGGACTCTATCTTTATCCCATTTATGTGAGCCTGGAACAACTTGAGTAGCGCCATTTTCTTTAGTGAAATCAGTTAAAGCCCAAATTGTACTAAAATGAGTCTCTATTTTTCTTGGAATATACCCACCCCAGATACCTCTATCTCGATGAAGTATTTGTTTTGTTTCTCCAGGACCAATGCTGACAGCAGAAGTGAAATGAAGTTGATAGCCATCGCCATAAGGTTCAAGGAAATTATAAGCTAGATTATTTATAAGGGGATGAAGAGCTAGATTCTGACAACCTACTGATCTTGCCAATAGGCCTCCTACTCTTTTAGTCTCAAAACCAGTAAACTCAGTTTTTCCTTTAATATAATTATTTAAATAAGGATCTAGCTCATCTTTAATCTGGTTTAATAAATCATTATCCAGAATATCATCTAAGATTAATGCCGCATCTTGATCAATGACACTCAAAATATCCTCTTGAGATGCATCTGCTTTCAAGTGTTTTATATCAGCCATTTATCAAATCCATCGCCTAACTTTTTTCATATATAAAGTGAATTCTTCACCAAAAATCTCAAGCATGGCATTCTCTTCAGGAATAATTTGAAAATAAGTAATATACCCAACAAATAAAGGTAAGAATATTAAACCTACAATTAAACCATTATAAATAGATAAACCTAATAAAAACAATAACATACCTAAATACATAGGGTTACGTGTAATCTTAAAAAAACCATCAGTTACTAATTTAGAGGTCTCATTAGGCTTCATAGGATTAACAGTTGTATCTTTCTTTTTAAAATTTCTTGCTGAAGAAAAAGTTACAATAAAACCTAATATTATAAAAAATACTGAAATATATATTTTAAAAGGTAAGTCGACATATGCAAAATTGTCTGAAAAATAGAAAATCATAATGGCAAATAATATTGTGACTATTGGTGGCGGTATTTTTGTATTCAAAAACATCATTGCTGACGAATTCCTCTAGAAACTAATCTATGACGATATATTTTCCAATCTCCATCAACTCTCTTCATATCTGTTTCATATGTTGCCCAAAGAGTAAGTATTTCACCCTCAGGTTCTTTAAGATAATGTAAAGCCTGAACATCTGTTCTGCAGTGGGCGTCATCGCCATTAATTGAAGCAAGCTGAGGGCCTAGCATATGTTGAGTGGGGCCATAATTTGAGAGTGCACCTTTCACATATTCAACCCAATTATCTCTTCCATTTATAGGTTCTTCACCAAAATCTAAAATCTCGACATCTTCGATAAAACATGAAGAATAAAGATCAAAATCGCGCTCATCAACACCTGCTGCATATCTAAGCATAACATCTTGTAAAGCAATTCTATCCGCTACTTGATCACTCATAATCTTCCCCTTTAAAAATATATTTTTATTTAAGCATAAATTTTGGCATAATTTAAATAATAAGTGAGAATAATAAAACAATGTCAGAAATAAAACCTTTCAAAATCGAAATTGCTGAAGAAGATATAAATGAGTTAAGAGGCAGAATCGAATCTACCCGATGGCCAGAAAAAGAAACTGTAAACAATTGGAACCAAGGCACCCCTTTATCTTATATAAAAGAAGTTAGTGAATACTGGATTAATAACTATAACTGGAAAGAAAGAGAAAAGTATTATAATTCTTTTGATCAATATATTACGACTATAGATGAACTTGATGTTCATTTCGTTCATGTTAAAAGTGAAATTGAAAACGCAACACCATTGATTATGAGCCATGGTTGGCCTGGTTCAATTGTAGAATTTCATAAAATAATAAGACCGCTTGTTGATCCTCTTAATTATGGGGGAGAGAAAGAGGATGCATTCCATGTTGTTTGCCCTTCTCTTCCTGGATATGGATTTTCTAGTAAACCATCAAAGAACGGCACAGGAGTTGATAAAATTGCTGAAATTTGGAACCAACTTATGAATAAAATTGGTTATAAAAATTACTTCGCACAAGGCGGTGATTGGGGCTCAGCCATAACAATTGCTATTGGAAAACAAAATAGAGGTAATTGTTTAGGACTACATGTTAACATGCCTTTTGCTCCACCAACTAAAGAGGCCATAGAAAATCCGAGTGAAAGAGATAAAATTGCATTTGAAGGCTTAAATTATTATCAAGAATGGGGTTCTGGTTATTCAAAACAACAAAGTACAAGACCACAAACCTTAGGGTATAGCCTAGTCGACTCGCCTATAGGTCAAGCAGCTTGGATAATTGAAAAATTTTATGAATGGACTGACTGTGATGGTCATCCCGAAAACATCCTCACAAAGGAAGAATTAATTGATAATATTATGTTTTACTGGTTAACAAAAAGTGGTGCATCTTCAGCACGCCTTTATTGGGAAAGCTTTGGATCATTTGGAGGTAATCCTGACGAAAAACTCTCATTACCAATTGGTTGCAGTATCTTTCCAAAAGAAATCTCTCGTACCCCAAGAGCGTGGGCAGAGCAAGTTTACTCAAATATTGTCTATTGGAACGAGTTAGACAAAGGAGGTCATTTTGCAGCCTTTGAACAGCCTGAACTTTTTATAAATGAAATAAGAAATTGTTTTAGAGCAATACGCGACAATTTATCTTGAAAAATTAATTGTATTTTAAGTAAAAAAAAGTAATTTCCATTATTGGTAGGTAGGGAGCAGCCAATGATTAGAGTATTCTTAGTTTTTTCAATTTTATTTTTCTCATACAACCTTTCAGCTATGTCGACAGCTATTGGGCATGGTCCTATAGGTTTAATGGCTGACCATATTCATAAAAAAGGGGAATGGATGATATCTATTAGAGTATCAAATATGGAAATGAAAAAAAATATGCTTAACGGTAATACAATTTCTGACAAAGAACTCCTACAACAGCCTAATCCATTTTCTAAAATGCCAATGATGCATAATGATTCATATTCTAAAACTCATAGACACCCACATATGGGTGAACCTAAAATGCCAGCTAAACTTAGCGTTATTCCCAGAAAAATGACAATGAAAATGATTATGCTTGGTGCAATGTATGCGCCATCTGACAAAATAACTCTAATGGGTATGGCCATGCTCAATGACAAGGAAATGCAATTAGATACATATAGAGGGATGATGAATAGAAATTATTTAGGGTCTTTCGAAACCTCATCTTCAGATTTATCAAAAATATCATTATCAGCATTATTTAATCTTCATGAAAATGAAAACTCAAGATGGCATCTAATAAGCGGACTAGAAAAAAGTATTGGTGAAAATACAAAAAAAGGAATGGTTTTAACGCCAATGAATACAAATACTTCAATTACTTTACCATACGGCATGCAACCAAGTGATAAAGCTTTAAGGTTATTAGCTGGAGTTACAAATGTTACTAAAATAAATAGTTTTGTTTTAGGTAATCAGATTTTATTTAGAAAAAGTATAGAAGAAGAAAATTGGAATTTTGGTGATGAATTTGAATACAACCTTTGGTTTCAAGGCTCATTTAATGACAATATTTCTTATTCATTAAGGTTAAATTATTCAGATACCGATACAATAGAAGGTAAAGATAAAAATATAATGGCTCCAGTACAAACAGCAAATCCATATAATTATGGCGGTGAAATTTTAAATCTTGGTTTAGGCTTGAATTTCATAACTAATTTTTTACCAGGAAAACATTCTGATCGATTGGCAATCGAATTCATACTTCCAATTGATCAAGATAAAAATGGTTTACAGATGAAGAATGAAGCCAAATTTATAATAGGTTTTCAAAAGTCATTATAATTTATATTTTTATAAAAAAATTCAGAATTGTTACAGAAATCACTGTTATTAAAATGCTTATTAAAAAAGCTATATAAAAACCAAATTTTGAAATGACAAATGGAAAAATTAAAAACATTGGTATAGTTGGAACAATATAAAGTAATGTATAAGAAATATGGGATGAAATTTTTTCATCAGAGTTTCCATCATAATACATCCATAAAATAACAAGTAATGTCATTATAGGCATTGCAGCTATTAGACCGCCTAGCTTATCATTAATTTTTGCAATTTCACTAATAAGGACTATAAGAACGGCAGTCACTATTATTTTAATTAACAAAAAAATCATATTTAATTTATTTTTGTGATTTTAATTTTTTCAGAATTAAGAGGTAAAATTACCAATGTTCCATCCTTAGATAATGTCCATTCTTTTCTTATGTCATTCACACCTCTAACAAACATACTCTCCATCAAAGCGTTTCTTGGCGCAGGAGTAAGATGATAAAAAACCAAATGCTTCACATTAGCCTGATTTGCAATTTCAGCGGCCTCAATAGGCGTTGTATGATAGGTCACTATATCAGCCATAATTTTTGCAGCTAAATTATTACCAATTTTTTTATTTTCATTTTCAATAATTTTTACAATATGATTAGCTTGTGCCTCATGAAACAAAACATCAGCATTTTTAGAATTCTTAATTGTATTTTCTGTAGATATTGTATCACCGCTTATTACAATAGACCTTCCCTTATAATCAAAACGAAAACCTAAAGCCGGTTCAATCGGATCATGAATTACCTTGAAAGCAGTTACTTTCAAACCATTATCGTCAATTATAATTGGATTTAATAAATCAATGGTAAATGTTTCGTATCCAGCAAAATTAAGTGGAGCGACCTTATTACCGTGGTGCTCATTTCTGAATTGGTAATCTAATTTATATGCGTCCTCAAAACCATTAACAACATCTTCAACTCCTTCAGGTCCATAAACTTTTAATTTTTCAGATTTAGTAGGATTATTAACCCATGTATTTAAGTGTAAATCAGCAAGATCAGATATATGATCAGAATGAAGATGTGTAAAAAGAACGGCCTTAACAGGGGTTAGATCTACTCCCCAATTTCTCAAATTACTAATACTGCCATCACCAACATCAACTACATACAAGTTTTGACCAGCCTTAATGATAATACAGGTTTCAGCTCTTCCAGGTGAGGGTAAAGGGGATCTACTGCCACAAACTAAAGCACTTAGTCCATCATCAGGTAAAGAAACTGGATTTGAAAGTACATTTTTTATAACATTTGTTACCACTCTATCCTGAATTGCAGGAACTCTAGATAAAACGAATAAGCTAATTAGAAATATTACTAATATAAGAATTATATATTTAATTATTTTCAATTTGATCTCCTTAAAGATAAAACAAAAAATATTGTTAATAAGATCAGAATGTATGGAGCCATATAAAAACCAGGCGTACCTGCTGTATTATAATCATTAATAACATCACCACCTCTACCAAAAAATGGATAATAAATAACTCTTAATCCCCACTCAAAAATCCAAAACAAATACATTAATGGTATAAATGACCTGTATTTAATGATCGCAATCCAACAAGCAATACAAAAAATTAATTGGGCAAATCCCCAAATAGAGAAAAAACGATAAATTAATGGCATAGGATCGGGATCACCCGTCAAAACAACAATATTTGCAATTTCATGCAATCCAAAGGGTTCAAAAAACATGTGTATTGCTGAGCGCCAAGTCATAAGAGCAAGAAATAGTATAAGTGCCCATAGGGCTATTCTATTTCCTGAATAGTTATTGTTCGCATTTTCAGGAAATATCTTATTAAGAAAATCTACCAACCAAACTCTCCTGTTTTAGTTTCAATATTAAGTTGGCCTTTTAAACCTGCAGCACGATGTTTTTCACTTTCTCTATAATCCGCATCCATAATCATTTCCATCATAGCTTTTCGGCTGGGATATTTAGCAATTGCGATTACATCCCAAAGTTCCCCTACTTCGCCTAACATCAACCGTTCAACTCTTCCTGAAAAAATTGGTTCAGCTCCCACTTTTTTGAGATGTCCTTGCACTTCTTGTCCATAAATTAAGTAAGCCTCTTCACCGGTTAAATTAGTTTCCCTTCCATCTTCATATTCTGCTTTATCTTTAAATTTTAATAAATTAACCATAAATATAGGCGTATCAATATCACCTTCCATAAAACCTTTCATTTGCTCATCATTTGGTACTATTGCATTTTTTACTTCCATAATCTCAACTCCATTAATTTCTTTTACAGATAATTCCGACCTTTCTCCAGACCCTCGTGCTTCAAGAATAAGGGGATATATTTCAAAAATAATATTTGCTCGATAATTCCAACCAACACTTACTAAAATTATACATACACTAATAATAATTACAAAATTCTTCATTTATTTTCCTTTATAAAGTCTATTAGAATCCCTGAAAGTTTTTTAGACCTTTTCCATTGAAAAAAATGGCCCCCACCAATATGGGGTGCGCTTTTTGCATTTGGACACATATTTAATACATCTTGTTCAATTCCATTTGTTACAGGATCATCACCGGCAAAAACACTTAGAAATGGTTTGTCCCATTTACTAAAAAATTCTCTTGCTTTCTTCTGTTCTTCAAGAGATTGATCAGGAATTATAGGCACTTGACTTGGCATTGCTCTAGGGCCCATTTTGTAACTTGGGTCTGGAAACGGTGCCTCATATGCTTTTGCTATATATGACTTAAAAGGAGAAGCGCTATATTTTCCTAATAATATAAATATATAATTTAAAAATGTTGAAACTAGTGATCTCTTTTCCATTTGCATAGATTGTATGAAACCAATGGGAAGATCCTCTGTATCCCAACAAAATTTCTGCCAATACATAAATTTTAATCCAGGATGGGTTTTACCATTATCCATTTCTCTCACTTTTTTAGCCATAGATAATGGGTGTAGCTTAATATCGCTCTCTCTAAAGTTTTTTATTTCCTCAACAACCTCTTCTGGTGCATCAGGATTATAGGGAAGTCCGGTATTACCCATTGAAACCTTTGAAAACCTATATGGTTCCCTTGCAACTACTCTTAACCCAATTAACCCACCCCAATCCTGTCCAAAGAAAGTAATATCTTGAAAGTCATTAGTATTTAACCAGTCAACCATCCAATCGACTTGATTTTGGTAACTGTAATCAGATCTTGAAGCAGGCTTATCAGACTTTCCATAACCCGGTAAATCAGGCGCGATAACTCTTATTCCGGCTTTTGTTAAGAAAGGTATCATTCTTGAGTAGAGATAACACCAAACTGGTTGACCATGCATTGCCAAGAGTATAGGTCCATCTTTAGGCCCTTCATCTATGTGATGTATTCTTAATTCACTTCCATCTTTAGTCTTAATATTTGTATAACATGGCTCATAAGGAAAATCGGTTATTACATCAAAACTTTTGTCAGGCGTTCTCAATATTTTCATATTTACTCCTTACCTATCAGTAATTTTTCACAACCCGTTTCTTTTAAAAAATTAAAAACCTTTGTCTTGTCGTCTTGCTCAAGCTCATTAAATTCATCTCTAATCCATTCTAAGCACTTAGCTTGATAGGGAAATGTTTTTTGTTCCCAAATTTGGTCATCAATTTTTGTTGACCAAGTTTCTTGGCCCTCTTTAAAAGCTATTGAATTTGCAATCATTGCAGGTACATATCCATGACTCAATTCCTCAAAAATGGAGAAGGTTGTGTCTGGAAGATCTTTAATTGATAAAAGATGACTTGAGTCTACATTAAAACCTGATAAATCTTCCATAATATCAACCCAAGCAACAGATCTAGGTGATAACTCTAGAGCTATTTCTCTTGATGTTGGATCAAAGCCAATGAGTTGGGTCATTTGTCCATAAAAAGCAAAATCTGATGACAAAGGCTTATTACCCAATAAAAAGGGGGTAGTTTCAAAATGATTTTCTAATAATGCTAGAAATCTTTTATAACTTCTTTCAATAATATCTGCAGTTTTTTCATTGGAACCAACAACCCATAATCTACTTATCTGCAAATCAGTAATATATTTCTTAAAATTTTTATGTACTTTTTCTTCTAAGTTTACTGAGTGAAGAAGAGGCAATATATTGCCAGCATTATCAATATCCCTTTGGAAATGCCACCGATAATGGAACATGTATTTAGTTACCCATTCATCGCCAAAATCTTCAAGAATTGAGTTTAATAAGGCAAGAGATTTATTTTTCGGAATAATGCCTCTGTCAGAATTATTAACCTCAAGTTTTCTTATTATGGGTGTTGTATCGCAAATAGCTGTAACTTCACTGTCATTATGTAATAAAACTACTGGTAAAAGTGTTGGTTTGGGAGTTTCCAAGCCCATCGAATTTAATATTTCTTTGGCATTACCCCAAATTACGGAATGTTGAATATTCCTATACCTTAAAGCTGATAGCATTTTCCTAGTGTAGGGTGATGCTGGTACGCCAATTATCGTTATTTTGTTTTTATTTTCCAATAATATATACTCCTATCTATAATAAAAAATAACAAGTAATAAAGGTTGGATATGAGTCTTATCAAAGAAGAGTTACAAACATCAAAAAAAAATTTAACACAAAGAAGAATTGTTACAAATGATATTGATTTGGATGATTTAAAAGATGGAGAAATAATAGTTCAAATTGAAAATTTTGCTTTCACATCTAACAATGTTACATACGGTGTTGCAGGCGAAATGATGGGTTATTGGCAATTTTTTCCAACTATGAATGATCCTGAGAACATATGGGGATGCATACCAATGTGGGGTTTTGCTGAAATAAAGTACTCAAATAATAAAGAATTAGAAGTTGGAGAAAGACTTTTTGGTTATTTTCCGGCATCTAATATTTTGACTTTGAAACCGATAAAAATTTCACAAAAAACTTTTATAGATGGTGAGGAACATCGAAAAGAATTACCTCCAGTTTACAATAATTACATAAGATTAAACAATGAAGATAATTATAATAAGAATAATGACAATATAAGGGCTCTTTTATTTCCACTTCATATAACATCTTTTTGTTTATGTGATTATCTTCAAAATGAAAATTATTTAGGGGCTGAACAGGTCATCATAGTAAGCGCATCTAGTAAAACAGCTATTGGTCTTGCTCAAGGTTTGCAAAGTGAAGAGAAAAAACCTGAAATTATTGGGTTAACTTCAAAAAGAAATTCTGAATTTGTAGAAAGTTTAAATTCATACGATCAGATTTATTCTTATGATGACCTTAGTGATATAAATATTAATAATTCTAGTGTAATGGTCGATATGGCTGGTAATAGAGAAATACTAGGAAAACTTCATAGTTCACTTGGAAATCACATGCTTAAGTGTATTACAGTTGGTATGACACATTGGGATAATGAAACAACAGCTGATGATGCAATGGGTCAACTTATGAATAGAGATAGAACTGAGTTCTTTTTTGCTCCAGATCATATCCAAAAAAGAATAAGTGATTGGGGAACAGATGGTTACAATAAAAAAACAACATCTTTTATGGATGCTAGAGCCGAACAAAGCCAAATTTGGATGAACATTAAAGAAGTTTCAGGATTAAATAATTTTTTAGATACCTATGATGAAGTTATTCAAGGGGATATAAATCCAAATGAAGGAATAATTGTTAATATCTAATTAGATAAATTCTTAAATCAGAGAATTATATGCTACCAAGGATGAATATCGCCATTCCATTTATAAAAATTACCAGAATCTTCTTTAGTTAGTCCGCTAATCACATTCCTAATACCAGATGCACTCTCTTCTGCTGTTATTTCTGCCCCTGGTCCACCCATATCCGTTTGAACCCACCCTGGATGCATGATTGACACAGTTATTGGATCTTCAGCCCAATCAAGAGATAATATTTTACCGACTTTACCAACTGCAGCTTTAGTGGTTGAATAAATATACATTCCACCCATTGGCCAGGTAGAAGCGCCTAACTGACTGGAAAGTATCATTAGGTTTCCATTACCCGAAGAAACTAAATTGCTTTTAAATGCTTTCGCAACCAAAAGTGGGCCAATTGTGTTTGTATCAAGAGTTTTATGCCATTGATCTATATCTATATTATCAAGTGATTGTTGTTCCATTGGATCTCCTCCAACATCACCTGCAACTATTATTACGGTATCTATAACGCTGTCTCCTATATTAGTTGCAGCAGCTTCAATTGATGAGGGATCTGATATATCAAGCTGTTCGATAGAAATATTTTCTGATCCTGAAGCAAGTTCGTCAAGCAATGAAGCGTTGGCTTTATCTCTAGCACAAGCAATTACAGAATTTCCATCATCGGAATACTGCTTTGTTAATTCAAGTCCAATTCCTCTTGTAGCACCAACAATTAATATATTTGACATATCTATCTCCCTTAATCCTAAATAACGATATCAATATTACAGAATGTATTTAAATACTCAACAACAACTTTATTTCCGTGGCTCTCTAATCATTGGATGTGCAGGAGGTGAGTCACCAATTTGCACTTTACCCATACTCTCAAAACCATGTCTTTCATAAAGCGACATATTTCTTGGATTAGAAGATTCTAAATATGCTCTCTCGCCTCTTTCATCAATCGTTTTAAGGGCTTCTTTTAATATAAAGGAACCAACACCGAGACCCTGTTTTGATGGATCGACGCCAATAAAGGCTAAATACCAAGCATCATCGGGATGATAATTTGAGAATTCCTCAAAAAACTGACTTACGAATTCAATTCTCTCCTCTGTCATCCATTCTAGTGTTGGATATAGACATGTTTCATCAAATTCAAAACCAGGTGGATGCCATAGTGATGCCCCATAAAAATTTTCTTCGGCAAATACTACATCATTAGAAAAAGATATTTTTGAAAATTCTTCCATCCATGTATCAAAATTTACTAAATAAATATTTGGATCAGGAAACACCCATCTTATTAAAGGATCAGATGAGAAGCCAAGTTTTAAAACGCCTTTTATTTTATCTTTTTGTTGTTTTTGTGCCCTAATAATTTTTGGTAAATTAGTCTCTTCCATAGCTTCCCTTACATTCGTTTAAAATTAAATTCATTATCCCTATACAATACTATATCAGCAAATTTTGGTATTTCTTCCAAAACATACCTTGTTAACCTTTCATAATGCATAACAAAATGAATAACTTCTTCTTTTGTCATAATTTTCTTTTTCATTTCTGGATCAGTAAGATTTTTTTCAAGGGTTTTTTCTTGTATCCATCTACTTTCAAAAATATGTTCCATGCTTGGTACCTTAATCATGAGCAATATATCAAAACTGTTAAACAATTCCTGATAATCTCTCGATAATTCTCTATTATACCACTTTGACCAAACTCCATCTGGATCTTGTTTTTCTTCTAATTTGTTTAAAGGTGGTGACCAATTTTTTTCAGAAATTGGCTTAGCTCCACAAAACCATCCATCAAAAAAAATAAAATCTGGTTTTCCTTTGTATTGCACCCACTCGCTCTCTGGTAAATGCTTATCTAATGGCTTAGAAAAAACAGGAATTGATGTAATCATTTCATTTGTGGCAAAATTTAAGGAATCTATTGTCTTCAAGCCAAGGTCAACATCATGAGTACCAGGTACGCCCCTAACCTTACACATTGAATGAATTTTTTTTCCAAGTAATTCTCTATCACTTTGAGATTTGTATATATCATCAATTGAGAAGCCTGTAGTTCTTTTTTTAAATCCTTTTTTTAAGGCCAACTGGACAAAG
>CACLNZ010000005.1 GCA_902608415.1 uncultured PS1 clade bacterium | reverse complement strand
TTTGCAGAAATATAGAATGTTTTTTTAAATGAAAAATATGAATTGATGATATTTGTGATTTCAAGTAATTGTTTTTTTTCAATAAGATCAATTTTATTAATTATTAAAAAAGCTTCCTTTTTAAAGTTTTTAAAATATTTCAAAACCTTTTTATCAAAATTACTTAACTTTCTTGACCCATCTATTAAAAAGTAAATAAGATCAGCATCATTTAAATTAGTAAATGCATTTTCGACCATCGCTTTTTCAAAAATAGTTTTAGCTTCAAATAAACCAGGGGTATCAATAAAAATAATTTGAATTTCATCATTATTGAATATTCCTCTTAATCCCATTCTAGTGGTTTGAACTTTTCGACTTACAATTGAAACCTTTTCACCTAAAATTTTATTCAATAATGTTGATTTTCCTGAATTACTAGGACCAATAATGCTAACAACGATATTTAATTTATTTATTTTATCCAATTTCAAACTCATCAATAAATTTTTTGGCAGCATTAATTTCTGCCTCTTTTATAGATTTTCCGAAAGCATTTACTTTTCCAATCCTATCTACAGAGACCTCGACTAAAAAGCTAGGCTTATGATCTTCGCCATCTTTAGAAATAACCAAATAATAGGCTTCCGGAAAACTATTTGCATGCAAATACTCTTGTAAGATATTTTTTGAACTCACAGTTGCGTTGAGCATTTCATCATTATCTAAATATTCATCCCATAAAGATAAGATTACTTTTTTTGACTCATCATATCCTCCATCAAGATAAATAGCTCCTAAAAGAGCCTCAATAGAGTCTGCTAAAATTGAATTAGTTATTTTATTTTTTTCAGAATTGCCAAGCTGAAGATAATTAATGATATCTAATTTTTCTGCAATCTTCATGCATTGTTTATTTTGGATTAAGTAACGAAACTTATTAGTCAAAACACCTTCTCTTTCACTTAAAAAATTTTTAAAGAGGAATTCCGCAATAACAAGACCTAAAACTCTGTCTCCTAAAAACTCTAGTCTTTCTTGATTTGAATTAGATTTACTTTTAAAGCTTGAATGAGTTAATGCTTCTTCTAGTAATCCCTTATCATCAAAATTATAGTTGATTTTTATTTCTAACTTATTGATATATTTTAATTTACTTTTCATCTAATGAATTGGTCTAAATAATCTTTTCCATCTTACATTTGCATCGCAATTTTTTTTACCAAGTTTTCTCCAATGCCATGAAAAAAACTTTACCTCTGCTTTTCCAACAAGATTATCATGCGGTATAAAACCAACTTTTTTAAGAAATCTGCTATCTTGAGAGTTATCTCTATTATCGCCCATTACAAAATAATGATTGGGCGGAACCCTATAAACTTGTGTATTATCTTGAGGTAAATTTTGATAAGTATCAAGAATCTCATAAGATTTACCATTCGGGAGCGTTTCATTTAGTAAAATCGATTCTTGGTTATAACAACCTAAAGATCTATTATTGGGGTTTACAAAGCGATTATTGATATTTTTTCCAATAACCTCATAAGATAATAATTTACTATTTAGAGATACCCTGCCATTGACGATTTGTATATTATCACCGGGAATCCCTATAACACGCTTAACATAATCTGTAGAATTATCTGAAGGTAGTTTAAAAATAATTACATCACCTCTTTCAGGTGAAGAGGAAAAAAATCTATAAGGAATTAATGGGAGACTGAATGGTAATGAATGTTTTGAATATCCGTAAGTCCATTTTGATGCAAAAATATAGTCTCCTATCTTAAGCGTATTAATCATTGAACCAGTGGGAATATTGTAGCTAGTAAAGAGAAATGATCGAAAAAGTAAGGCAAGTAAAAGTATCCATACAAATGATGAAATAAAATTCTCTTTTTTCTTTGCTTTAACCATTAAAATACAATCTATGACTATTCGGTTATTGCTTCAATGATTACTATTGCTTGAGCCCATGGAAAATCATCTGTGATTGTTAAATTTATATTGGCTTTATGATTTTTTGGTAAAATATTCTTAAGTCTTAATTTAGCACCTCCAGTGAGCACAATTGAAGGCTTACCATATTTATCATTTTCTACACCTATATCTTTAAAAAATACTCCACTACTTAACCCTGTACCAAGAGCTTTGGTAACAGCTTCTTTAGCTGCAAATCTTTTTGCATAGGAAGATGATTTTTTTAATCTACCTTCTGATTTTTTGATTTCTATATCAGTAAACACTCTTTTAATAAATCTATCACCAAATTTTAAAAGAGTGCTCTCAATTCTTTTGATGCTAATAAGATCATTTCCTATACCTATAATCAATTACACCTCCAATTAAAAATTACGATTACAAATGTCTTTCATTTTTCTAACAGAGTTCTCTAATCCTAAAAAAATTGAGTCAGCAATAAGAAAGAAACCAATATTTACTTCTTGAAGACACGGTATCTCTGTAACTTTTTTTGTAGTATCAAAATCTAAACCATGACCAAGATGGACTTCGAGTCCTGATTCATAAGCAAAAATAGATAAATCATGTATTTTTTTAAACTCTATTTCAGCTTGATGTTTATCTTCATAAAATAATTTACAATATTTACCCATATGAAATTCTATACATTCAACGCCACAATCAAGAGAAGACTTTACTTGATCATCAGTTGGGTCAATAAAAAAAGATGTTCTTATGCCCTGCTCTCTAAGAATATTATTTAAATTTTCATAATAATTTGCATTACTCACAACATCTAAGCCACCCTCGGTTGTTACTTCTTCTCTTCTTTCTGGAACTATACAACAAGAAAAAGGGTTAACTTCCAAAGCAATATTTTTCATCTCTTCATTTGCAGCAATCTCAAGATTTAACTTACCCGGAAATTTTTTTATAATATTGTTAATATCTTCATCTTTAATATGCCTTCTATCTTCACGTAAATGAGCTGTTATTAAATCAGCGCCTGAACTTAGAGCTATCTCAGCAGCTTTTATAGGATCGGGAAACTCTTCTCCTCTAGCATTTCTAAGTGTTGCTATATGATCAATATTAACGCCTAACTTAATAGCAAGGGTTTCAGTCATTAGAAATTCCTTTCCTTAGTCTTTTTTTATTTCGATAAAAAATAATCGATTTCTTAACAAAAAAATATGATAAAAATGCAGATGCTAGACCTACCAATAGACCGCCAATAAAAAAAGAAGGTATTAGAGGTTTTATATTTGATAAGATTTCTAATGAATAAAAAGAAGACTCCCCTAACTCTATTAAATTAAAATTTTCGATAGGAATAAATATATTACCTACATAAAGAGAGGCAAACCAAATAAATGGGTAAGTTAAAGGTGTTCCAAAAAATGTTCCTAAGGCGGAAGAAAAATAATTAGCTTTTAGAATCCATGACAAAAGAATTGCAAGAATAATATGCACTCCAATTAAAGGAGTAAAAGAAGTAAAAACACCAATAGAAAAACCTAATGAAATAGAATGCGGTGTATCAGAAATTCTAATTAATTTTGAAAAATTAATTTTTTTGAATTTTTTTTTATTTTTCATTGATTATAAACTTCTACTACCTGGTTTTTCAGCTTCAATTGATTTTAAATCATCTGGAATATTATTTTTGTTAAATGTAGGAATTTTGAAAGATAGCAAGGTTACTAAATCTATGCCAATATCAGCCTCACCTCCTGAACGATCAATTATCGCTGCTTCACCTATTACATTTCCGCCCATATTATTAACAACCTTAATTGCTTCCATAGAGGATAAACCTGTAGTGACAACATCTTCAATCATTAGAAAATTTGAATTTTTTTCAAAAGAAAACCCTCTTCTTAGTTCAAATTCACCATTAACTCTCTCTAAAAAAATAAATGGTAAATTTAAAAACATCGCTATCTCATGACCAATAATTAGACCGCCCATTGCTGGGGCAATTACATAATCAATTTTTTTATTAAAATTTGTAATTATTTTTTTACCAAGAGCTTTAGTAATTTTCTTTACTAGTGATGGGTTTGATAGAGCTAATGCGCACTGAAGATATTTAGTTGAATGTAATCCTGAAGATAAGATGAAATGACCTTCTAATAAGGCCCCACAATTTTTAAAATCTTCAATTAATTCTTTTTCATTCATTAGTGTATTAACCTTTCAACTGAATTAATCTCTGGTAGACCCTTTAAAGACTTAATTATATTATCAATATGATTTTTATCATCAACATCAATATCAATCCTTAAGTTGTAGAAGTCAGTATCTTTTTCTGTTAAATTTAAATTTGTTATATTCCCTCCATAATCAGCAATTGCAGCACTTATAACACCTAAAGAACCAACCTCATTTATAATGCTTAGCATAATTCTAGCAGTAAATGTTACATCAATTTCTTTTTTCCATTGAAGCCTTAACCATCTTTCTGGGCTGTTTTCATGCTTATGGAGTTCTTCATCTTTAGCATGGTAGATTGTAATTCCCTTACCTGGGATTGTTATTCCGATTATATTATCACCAGGGACAAGCAAGGAATTTTTTTGAAAGCTCACATCCATATCAGGAAGCAATCCGGAAATCTGTAAAGAAATATTTTTACTATAATATCTTTTTCTCTTTGTCTTTCTTTTAGTATTTGGATAAACATGATCATAAACTTCGGAGCCAGATGATTTTCCTGAACCTACTAATTGATAAAGATCCATTAAAGATTTAACATTTAATGGCCCAAATGATCTTTCTAAGATATCTCTTGTTGGTTTTTTTCTATGAGAAGAAAAAACACTTTTTATAATTTCTTTTCCCAACAGCCTTTGGTTCTTAATTGTATTTTCTTTAATTGCGCGTCTTATTGAAGATTTAGATCTTCCTGTAGTTACAAGATCTTCATAAGAATCTAATGGTACTTCAGATTTAGATTTAATTATTTCAACCTCATCGCCATTCTTTAATTTTGTTCTTCTTGGTTTTTTTTCTCCATTAATCTTAACTCCTGAGCAAAATAGACCTAAATCTGTGTGCAAGGCAAAAGCAAAATCCAATGCGGTTGAATCTTGAGGTAAGGCAATTAAACGACCCTTAGGTGTAAAACAATAAACTTGATCATGAGATAGCTCTAACCTTGTGTTTTCAAGAAATTCATCCGTAGCACCATCCTTTTGAAGTATATCAATTAAATCAGCCATCCAAGCAATGGAGCTTAGGTATTCACCATTTGATGAGTCTTTTTCTTTATAAGCCCAATGTGCTGCTACCCCTTTTTCATTAATATCATGCATTTTATTTGTTCTTATTTGGATTTCGACACGATGATTGTTTGGGCCTACTAGTGTTGTATGAATTGATTGATACCCATTCTTTTTTGGAGTTGAAATATAATCCTTAAAAAGACCTGGTACAGCTTGCCAATTTTGATGGAGCACGCCTAAAACAGAGTAACATTCTTCAATTTTATCTACATATATACGAAAACCAAATAAATCCGATAATTGTTCTAAGGATTTATTTTGATTCTCAATTTTCAACCAAACAGAATAAATTGATTTTTCTCTTCCAGAAACGAATGCTTTTACCTTATTTGACTTTAGGGCCTTTGATAATTCATCAGAAATATCTTTTACTATTTTATTATTTTTCTTTTTCGAATCTTTTATTCTTTCTATAAGAATTGCTCTAATTTCTGGTTCTGTTTCTGTAAAAGCAAGGTCCTCTAACTCCTCTCTAATTTCATGCATTCCTATTCTTGAGGCAAGAGGCGCATATATATCAAGAGTTTCTTTAGCAATTCTTTGTCTTCTATCTTTATTTTTTAAATGCTTGAGAGTTCGCATATTATGCAGTCTATCAGCTAACTTAATAAGAAGAACCCTTATATCTGAAGAGCTAGCTAAAATTAATTTTCGAAAATCCTCAGCAGCTTTTGATTGATCAGGTCTACTTTCTAATTTATTTAATTTTGTAACACCATCAACAAGTTTAGCTATTTCTTTGCCAAAATTTTCTTTTACATCTTTTATGGTTGCTTTGGTGTCTTCAATCGTATCATGAAGAAGCGCACATACCAGAGATGATGTATCAAGATTTAGCTCTGCTAGGATATTTGCTACCTCAATTGGATGAGAAAAATATGGATCACCGCTTTCTCTAAGTTGAGATCCATGCATTAACATTCCAAAATGAAATGCTTTTTTTATTATCCTAGTATCAACTTTGGGATTGAATGATACAATGCGATCAACTAAATCAGCTTCACGCATTTATCCAGCCTATATTATAATGAACGCCTTGTATTTTTTTTATCATTAAGATTATCTTCAATAGCCTTTAACAATTCTTCTTCTGTCATTTGTTTTTGTTCAGGTTCTTCAGATTCTTGACTTACCTCTTCATCACTTAATGAGTTTTTATCAGATGTATTTGCTTCTTGTTGAATCAAAGGAATATAATCTTCATCGGCCTCATCAACATCAATTTGAGTTTGAAGGCTTTCAATAAGCTCCTCTTCAAGAGTTTCAGAATTTAATTTATTTTCAGCTATCTCTCTTAAAGCAACAACTGCATTCTTATCATTTTCTCTGTCAACTTGCAGTTCAGCCCCTTCAGCAATTTCTCTTGATCTAAAAGCTGAATAAAGAACAAGATCAAATCTACTTTCAACTTTATCTACACAATCCTCTACGGTAACTCTTGCCATAATTTTTCCTTAAAAAAGTCTTTTAATCATTAAAGAACACAAAATTCAAGTTTTAAGTTCTATTATTTTATACAACTTATTCTAATTTAATAATATAAAACAATCATGAACAAATTAATAGAACCTAATAAAAATTGTTCTAAGTGCAGAAGATTATACAATTTTAGAAAAAAAAATCAGTCTGAGAACCCTGATTGGTTCAATGCTCCAGTTCCTACATTTGGTGAATTGTCATCAAGTTTATTAATTGTTGGTCTTGCGCCGGGCTTAAAGGGTGCAAATAAAACCGGAAGACCTTTTACGGGAGATTATGCTGGAGATTTACTTTATAAAACTATATCTAAATTTAATTTTTCTAAAGGTATATACGGAGGGACAGTTGATGATAGCCTTAAATTAAAAGATTGCACAATCACAAATGCAGTAAGATGTGTCCCACCTCAAAATAAACCAATCTCAGAAGAAATTAATAATTGTAATAATTTTCTAAAAAAGACTATCGAAATCCATAAAAATCTTAAAGTTATTATTGCTCTTGGTTTAATAGCCCATAAAAGTATAATTTCTGCATATAATTTAAAGCAAAAACTATATAAATTTAAGCATGGCAGTAAACATAAAATTGATAACCTTATATTAATAGATAGCTATCATTGCTCAAGATATAACACCAATACCGGAAGATTAAACGAGGCGATGTTCGAGAAAATTTTTTTTGAGGCCAAAAAAGAATTAAAAATTTAATTATTTTTCAAAAGTCTTGCTTTTTGTCTTTCCCAATCTCTTGTTTTTTTAACCTCTCGTTTGTCATGAATTTTTCTACCTTTTCCTATACCTATTCCAATCTTAGCTAGACCTTTTTTATTGAAATACATTTTTGTAGGAATAAGAGTCATACCTTTTTTCTGAGTAGCCGCAAAAAGCTTATTAATTTCTTTTTTCTTTAATAATAGCTTTCTTACACGTTTAGGATTGTAGTTAGTTGTAATTGAATTTTGATAACGTGGAATATTACAGTTTATCAGAAAAATTTCTCCATTCTCTGAGCTAGCATAGGACTCCTTTATATTTACTTTGTTTTGTCTAATACTTTTAATTTCAGAGCCCGTTAAGACTATTCCGGCTTCAAATGTATCCTCAATCTCGTATTGAAATGTTGCTTTTCTGTTATCAGCTATAACAGAATATTCATTTTGAGATTTCTTCCTACCTCCTGACTTAGATGACATTATTTTATCTCTAAATTAGATATGATTTCATCAAGTATTGATTTTGTTTCTTGTCTAATTTTAACAAGAGGTAATCTAACCTCATAATCAATAAGATTCATTTTAGATAAAATATATTTAACTGGAGATGGGCTTGTTTCGATAAAGAGCGCCTTATGAAGCGGCATAAGTATATTGTTAAGTCTTTTTGCTTCTTCTAAATCATTATTGGAAAAGGCTTTATGCATATCTGAACAAACCTTCGGAAGAATATTTGCTGTTACTGAAATACATCCCTGCCCTCCATTAATCATGTAATCATAAATAGTTTCATCTTCACCTGAAACCTGAATAAAGCCATCCTCACACAATTCATTATGTTTTTTAATTCGAGAAATATCACTTGTAGCATCTTTGACGCCCACGATTGATTGAAGATGGGATAATCTTCCCATCAAATCAACATTAATATCAATTACTGAACGAGATGGAATATTGTAGATTACTATAGGCATGCCTGAAGAAGCTTTATCTAGGGCTTCATAATGAGCATATAAACCCTCAGGGGTGGGTTTATTGTAATAAGGAGTAACCACTAGCGCCGCATCAGCTCCAGCATTTTCTGCATGTTTTAGTAAGTTAATAGCTTCCGCTGTAGAGTTTGATCCTGTTCCAGCAATAACGGGGACTCTCTTGTTACATTGATCAATAACTATTTCAACTACACGCTCATGCTCATCATGATTGAGAGTTGGGCTTTCACCAGTAGTTCCAACAGGCACTATTCCGTCTGTACCTTCAGCTATATGCCAATCGACAAGCTTTCTTAAAGAAGATTCGTCAATATCATTTCCTTTAAAAGGAGTTACTAGCGCTACAATTGATCCTTTAAACATTCTTAATTTTTTTCTCTATATCTTTTAGATTATTAATATTTGCCAATGATAACATCATATTTATCTTTAATGGAATATATATAATTCTTTATAACTTCATTCTTTATTTTATTGTTATAATTTACAACTACTGATTGTTTTGCATCTTCAAAAGGCATTATTTCCTCAGGAAATACTTCTAATACATAAATCAAGTGATACCCGTATATTGATTTAAAAGGCCCATGCCAAGTATTGTTTTCTAGATTTATAATATTATCTGAAAAACCTGAGCCAAAATCTGAGTCAATTGATGCCTTGTCTTTCTCTATAAAGCTATCACCATGAATAAAAGGCTCACCAATTTCATTGTTTGAGGTGTTTTCTATATCTAGTAAAACTAATTTTATATTTTCGTAATTATTTTTGGGATCAGAAAAGAAAATATGTTTAAAGGAGTATCTTTTATTTAATTTATAAGAATTTATATTCTCATTATAATATTCAATTATATTTTCTTCTTTAACTTTATTTAGGTTTTCGCTTTCTTTATAAAATTCTAACTTTTGAATTAATCTTCTTTTTATGATTTTATCATTTTGATTAAGTCCAAGTTTTAAAGCTTCCTGATATAATATCTCCTCCTTAATAAGATTATTAATTATCATATCTATTTCCTTGTTTGTTGGAGGTCTTCCAGTTTGATCTTCCCAGATATTAATTAGATTTTTTATTTCAGAACCAGAAACATATATGCTTGTTTTTTGAGAAATATTAATTCCATAGAAAAGAGCTAAAAATCCAATAAAAACACCTAAAAGTATAAAGATTTTTTTTTTCAATTTATTCTATGGAATATACCAAATTGGAGAAGACCAAGCTCTTTCTTGAATAGTTGACTTCAAGTCTTTCCTAGGATTTGTTCCGGCTCTAAGTGCATCCCATGTAGACCATCGGCATGTTGGATTCTCTATAACTCTAACATAATAAAAAGCTTTTAATTCAGGATCAAAATCAGGGTCAGACCAAAAAGTTTTTAATTCCTCATCACCTACATCAGCTGAAATAGAACAATCATTAATGTTAACTCTTGCTCCATTATCTGGGCATCTTTGAGTTACTTGATCAACAGTTTGTCCATCAGAACAAACAACATCGTATACTTTTTCAAAAGGTTCGGCGCTTCGATCGTCTATCCATCCTTTTACTATTTGTATTCTTTGTAAGTGAGCGCCATTTATTCCCTTCTTAGCCCAAACAATAAAATTAGGAATACTATTATTCGAGCTGATAATGTTACCTCCCATAGGTGTACTTCTATTATATAGTTCGCTAATTAGATTGGATGAATTAAGATCAATATCATCAAGATTAAATCCTCCAAAAAATCTTAAAAGTATTCTATTTCCTGAGGTCGCATATGTCTCTTTTCTTTTAAATGCAGAAAAGATTGCCTCTCGTGTATTCTCCTCTGCCCAAACAGCTGAAATACCAGATGCGCCCCATTCATCAAAACCTGCTCTCATAAATTTCTCACCATCATAGTCAACATAGTTATAAATATCGCGCTGTTCATCTGGAAGATTATTTATAAAATCCATTTGTTCTTTTGATATTGGTATTGATCCTCTTCCTATAGGCGTACCATCTAAAATACCTACTTTTGAGAAATAGTTGCTTTCATCAAATGATGAAGCACCGGTATGCGTATCACTTGAGCCAATAAAACCAAAGGTATATGGATTGCCTCCAAAAAATTTATCTAACATCAAGCCTTTTAATAATGCATCTCTAACATAACTTCCGTCAGGCCTACTATATGTTGGAGGAACACTTCCTACTCTAGTGCTCATTATTTCAAAATCAGCCCACTCATCATTAGGAGATAGTAATGGATGTGTTTCTGATGTGCCTTTAACCTGAGTAATTTCTACAATAGGTTCGTTTAGCATTCTTTGATTAATATATTGTATATCCATTACCGTACCGTTAGCTTTATGAATCTCAAACATTCTTCCATTTGATCCATTACTATTATGAGGTATTGCAATTGAATCAATTCCCTTTTCACGCCATTTATCCATTGTATTCCATAAGTCCTCTGGATTAAGAGAGTCAATTCTTGAATATGGCCTTATTGGAGCTTTTGATGAACCAAAAATAACATTTCGATGGAGATTACCCATTCCATCTGTTGAGGCAGTGTACTCATATGCTATAAATGTAGTAAATTTTCCAGGTTCGTAATGCCTTTCAGCGGCGTCTACAACATCAAACCAAGCAGATTTATGTGTATCATAATCAAAGACATCAACAGCAAATGAATTATTGTTTGTAAGATATGCTTTAATTATAGAAAAGATATTACCTAATTCAGCAAATGCTCCGCTCCTAATTAGCTCTCTAAAATAATAAAGTCTCTCTGGTGTACTTTCTATAGTTAGATTTTCTTTTCTATTAACATTGTGAAGAACTTTAACATAAGGATGTTGCCCTGCTTTAGAACTAGGGTCTGACCAAGCAGGCATCATTCCCATAAAAAAACCATGATCAGTTACGGCATAAAAATCAAGAGGTTGTCTTAAAGTCATATCAAACCCAAGAGGATGTTGGATTGTTCCTCCTTTTGCATATTTATAAGCGTCGTCTGGTGTATTTGTAGTTCCAAAGATAAAGGCATCAAATGAATGTTTTGTATGAACATGTAAATCTCCAAAATAAACATTTTTATTTTCATTAAAATCTTTTGATTTAATGTAACCCTTCTTTTCTTTTATGCTGAAATCTTTTGTTTCCTGAGATGAGTCTGAACAACTGACTAAAAATACTGCAATTAAAACTAATAAATATCTCATAACCCCACCCTAAAGATTTAAAGTATTATAATGTATATTTTGACATAATTTTGTCAATATATGGCGGAGAGAGAGGGATTCGAACCCTCGATACGGTTGCCCGCATACTCCCTTAGCAGGGGAGCGCCTTCGACCACTCGGCCACCTCTCCATATAGTTAAATAAAATGCCTATTTTACATATCAATGTAAAGATATTAAAATATATAATTGGAGAGTAAATTATGGAAAAAAAATTATCTGAAGATCAAAAGGAAATTTTATATTCTTGTGGAACAGAAGCACCTGGAACAAGTGAACTACTTGATGAGAAAAGAGAAGGTGTTTATGTAACAGCAGATAAAGAATTACCAGTTTTTAAATCAGAACATAAATTTGAGTCAGGAACTGGTTGGCCAAGTTTTTATGAAGCCAATCATGAAAACATTATTCTTAAAGAAGACAAATCACACGGAATGATAAGAACTGAAGTGATTTCTATAGAGGGTGAACATTTAGGGCATGTATTTAATGATGGCCCGCAACCCACTGGATTGAGATATTGCATTAATGGACTTGCTTTAAAATTTATTCCTGACGACTAATATATATTAATCATAATTTGCTTTTATAATGTATGCTGAAGCTATAGGACAAAAAACAATAGATAAACCACTTATTCCTGCTAATAAAGCAAGCTGCCTCAAAAACAACTCTTCAAAACCGTTAAAAATTAACACATCTAAAGCTCCAATACCGAAAACAAGAATAGGTAAGAATAAAGGCAGAATAATAATTGGCATTATTAAACCATGAATCTTAAGTGACAAAATTAGACTTGATCCCATACACCCTATAAAACTCAATGCAGGGGTTCCAATAATTAGAGTTATCAGCATTGGTATGATGATTTCAGAGTCAAGATTAACAAAAATCCCGATTATAGGAGTGATTATTATCATAGGCAGGCAATTTGCTAACCAATGCGAAATAGATTTAATTAATGAAAATCCATAAAGTGTAATATTTTCTATTAGATATATATCTAGCGTCCCATCATAATAATCATCATGAAAAATGTCTTCAAATGATAAAAACAATACCAATATTATAGATACCCAAATCAAACTTGGCGCGACATTAGTTAAAATACTATCTTGACCTTGCAGTCCTATTGAAATTAGAAAAATAATTGATGAATAAAACATTAAACTAAAAATATAATTTGCCTTATATGAGAAAACTTTTCTTAATTCCCTTAAAAATATTAGTCTATAAATTCTCATTATTGATCTCCCAAATTAATCGATAGATCTGGATTTTTAATTAAATTTTGATGAGAAACTATAATTGTAATCCCATTATTTTGACGATGGTTTTCAATTTTATTTAATAAGAAAATAGAAGACTCTTCATCAAGAAATGAAAATGGTTCATCTAAAAGCCAAATTTTTTTATTTGAGCAAAACAATCTTGTAAGTGCTAATTTTTGTTTTTGACCTTGCGACAAATATCTACATTGTGAATACATTTTTGAATTCAGACTTAATTCTTTTAAAATTTTATCATCATGTTCATTTTGATAAAAATTAGACCAAAAATCTAGATCCTCCTCAACTGTCAAATTTTGTTTAATGCCGGCATTATGCCCAAGGAGAAATATTTCTTTTTTGTTAATTAATATTTCACCTGAATCAAATGAACTTAGTCCTGATATAGTTCTTAAAAGTGTTGTTTTTCCTGAACCATTTTCTCCAGAAATTTTCAAATTTTCTCCAGTTTTTAGAGAAAAACTTATATCTGAAATAATTTTTCTTCCTGATAGAGAGCAAGATAGGTTTTTAACAAACAATTCCATTCAATTAGACCTAAAGCTTATTTTAAATACTTTAAAAATTGTAAATATTCCTATAATCAAAATAAAAAATGGCCCAACCCAAAGTAATAAATTGCTCAAATTAAACCTCGGTTTCATTAAAATATAATCACCATATTTGCTTCTCAAAAAATCAAAAATTTCATCATCTTTCTTTCCTTCATAAACCATTTTTCTAACAAGTTGTTTAAGATCTTTAGCCAGAGGCGCATCAGAGTCATCAATGGTTTGCGACTGACAAACCATACATCTTATTTGCAGACTAATATCTGTTACCCTATCTTCATTTATTGACATCTTATTATCAGCAAAAAGATTTCCTGATAACGCCGCAAGTATAATAAAAAAGGATATTTGCTTTGCAGGTTTACTTTTGATTCTTTTAAGTAACGACAACAAACCGCCTATTCCCATAAATAAACCGCCAATCCAAATTAGCATTATCATAGGTTTATACCATATTCTTATGACCCATGATTTATCGTTTATCTGCTCACCCATAACAAGATAAAATTGAGATAATTTACTACTAATAATTGCAGCTTCAGTAGTTTGAGACTGCTCTATTGGATAAAATCTTTTTTCTGGATAAAGAAAAAATTCACTATCATTTGTAGATAATTCAAATTTTCCTTTGGTAGTAATATAATTCTCAACAATCTCTTCATCAAAATTTTCAAATTTTAAAATATAGCCTGAGAAATTTATTTGATCGTTTATATCAAGCTTACCTTCATATTCATTTTGGTAGGAGCTAGAAATACTGACTCCTAAAATTAAAATAGCAAATCCAGAATGCGCAAAAAATGAGGCCCAGTTATTTAGGCCTTGAAACCTAATATGTAAGAGATTGTTCAAGCTGCTTAGAAAAAGCCATATCCCTGAAAAAAGACCTATAAAAAAAATTATAGATAGATTTTCAAGCATAAAAAAAGTGGTGCTAATTATCATTAAAGTCAGAACTAAAGGAATAGATATATTTCTTACTAATTGCTTAATATTATTTTGATTCCAGGCCAGTATTGGTCCTAAAGCAGAAAAAACTGCAAGAAGTATTGCAAAAGGAATTACAGTAATGTTGTAAAAAGGTGGACCAACAGAAATTCTATTATTATTAATTGTTTCAACAATTAGAGGGTAAATTGTTCCAAGAAAAACTGTAAAAGCGATAACAGATAATAATAAATTATTAATTATTAAAAATGTTTCTTTACTAAAGAAATTTAACTCAACATTTTGTTGTTTTTTTATGTAATTTTTTGCATATATCGATAAACTTAAGAGCGTTACAAGAAATAATAACAAAATGATAAATATTCCTCTTGTTGGATCTGAAGCAAAAGCATGTACAGAAGTAATTAAACCCGACCTAACAATAAATGTTCCAATTATTGATAAAATAAAACCTAATAAAGCGAGCAAAACGCTCCAATTAATTAGAATTTCTTTCTTTTCTAATGCTAATAAATTATGAATTAAGGCTGTAGCAATAATCCATGGAATTAATGATACATTTTCAACAGGGTCCCAAAACCAATAACCACCCCACCCTAACTCATAATAAGCCCACCAAGATCCAAGAGAAATACCTATAGTTAAGAAAACCCAGGAAGTTAAAGCCCAAACCCTTATATTTCTTGCCCATTCTTTATTAATGGAATTTCTTATTAGACCTGCTAAAGCAAATGACCAGACAATTGATAGCCCAACATAACCTAAATACAAAAAAGGAGGATGAAAAGCTAGCCCAGGATCTTGTAAAAGAGGATTCAAACCGTATCCTTCTTCAACTATTATTTTACTGCTCTCCAGAGGATTTGATAAAAAATACAAATAAAAAACAAAACCAAAAGATAAAAAACCTTGAAATAGCAATACTAAGCTTTTAGTTTCTTTACTAAGTGATTGCTTATTAATAGATATTAGGAAACCATATAAAGCCATTACCCAACACCAAAGTAGCATCGATCCTTCATGACTGCCCCAAGAAGCTGAAATTTTATAAATCATAGGCTTTAATGAATGACTATTTTCAAGAACATTTTGGATTGTAAAATCGGATATAATAAAACCATATATTAATAACAAAAATGCTAATGAAATTGATAAAAAATGAATAATAGTCATATAGGAAATAACTAAAGAATACCTAATATAACCTTTATTAAAAATAACAGTAAATAATTGAATAAATGAAGCTGATAAAGCTAAAGCTATTAAAAAATTACCAAATTGACTAAGCACTATTTATCTCCATAGTCTTTTTTTAAAGCATCCTGAACTTCAGGAGGCATATAATTTTCATCATGCTTAGCTAAAATTGAATTAGCAACAAATATACCTTCATTATTTATTGAGCCCTCTGCAATAACACCTTGTTTCTCTTTAAATAAATCAGGAATGATACCTTTATAAAAAACAACCATTTCTCTATCAAAATCGGTAATGATAAAATTTATAGATCCATCATTAAGTTGCTTTATAGATGATTCTTTAACCATACCCCCTAATCTAAGTTTAGACATTTCATTAATTTCTTTAAGGTTTATTTTTTGTTGTATTTCTGAAGGAGAATAGAAAAAAACAATATTATCTCTCAAAGCCCACAAAATTAAATAAATAGATGTAGCTATTGTTATAAAAAATAAAGATATTAGATAAATTCTTTTTTTTCTTTTAATCATGTTTCTCTTTAATTTTTTCAATAAGTTTTGAATTTTTTTGTGACAACAAGGCTGATGAAAAAAATAAAATTAAAATAGCTAGAAATGCAAAAAGATATGCAAGAAAAACATATGCTAAATGACTTGTAAACATGGCCTTATCTTAACTATTTAGAACTTAATGTATATGTAACATAACGTCTTAGGTTTAATTCACTAAAAAATCTTATAGAAAAAATATATAAAAATAAAAATACAAATGAAGTAAACATTATTAAAAGAGGTATTAGCATATCTGTATGTATTGAAGGTGTATCAAGTTTTGAAATAGTTGCTGGTTGATGGAGTGTTGTCCAGATATCAACTGAAAATTTAATGATAGGAATATTAATAAAGCCTATAAGAGCAAAAATAGAAGAAATCTTATCTCCTTTTACAGGGTCATTAAAAGATTTTGACACGATTATAAAGCCTAAATAGATAAATAATAAAATAAACATTGATGTTAATCTTGCGTCCCAAACCCACCATGTGCCCCACATTGGTTTTCCCCATAATGAACCAGTAACCAGGCAAATGAGAGTAAATACCGCCCCTATAGGAGCAACAGATTTAGCATATATGAAAGCTACAAGATGACCGTAAATTAGGCCAATAAGACTAGCTACAGCCATGGATGAATAAATGAATAAAGCCATCCATGCAGAAGGAACATGGACATACATAATTCTAACGGTTTCGCCTTGAAGATAATCGGGTGGCGAATTGAAGATAGCAAACCACAATCCAATAATTAGTGAACTTATAAAAGCTCCACAAAACCATGGTGAGAGAGTTTTAATGTATCTCTCTAAAATACCTGGATTGGCTAATTGTAATTTCAATTCATTTCCTCTGTTGATCATTAAAGTAGTATTTTATATAAACAATTTTTATAAATTGTAATTATTTTCTTTTGAATAAAAAAATATAGTAGTATCGAAAAATAATGAAGAATGAATATCAAAAATACTTAGAAACTCAAAGTAAAAATCTTGATGATTGGGAAAACATTGCAAATCAATCATTAAAAGAAAAAACAATTGATAGCCTTAAAAAAAATTTTGATGGAAATTTAGAAAAAAAAATTCTTTATACAGAAAATGATATCACTCTAGAAAATAACCACGCATATGCAAGAGGTTTAAAAGAAGAAGTAAATGAACATCTTCCTTGGCATATTTGCTCAATGGTTGATCCATCAGTTGATAGTAAGTTATATAATTCAAGAATTCTAAATGAATTGGAACGCGGAGCTTCATCTATTGAAATTAACTATATTCATGATCAAGAAAGTGAGGAAATTCTAAAAAGTATCGATCTTTCTATAGCTCCTATTTTTTATAGAGATATATCAAATCCATTAGAAGGATCCTCAAAGTTTTTAAATTTAATAAATAATTGGAAGCATAAGAATAAAAAAAATCCATTAGGAGGATTAGAAATTGATGCCATAGCTATAAGCTTTTCTAAATTTAAAAAGGATAATGAATTTAATCATGCTGAGTTAATTAATAGTTTAAGTAAAATTATCAAAGAAAACAAAAATCATAACATAAATTTAATAAATTTTGACGGAACAATCTGGAATAGTTTAGGTGCATCATTAAATGAAGAAATAGCATTAATGTGTCTGAGTTTTATTGAAATGTTAAGAAGTAATGTTGTTGATGATAAATCACTAATTAACTTCACTATTTCTTTAGATACTGATTTTTTCTTAAATATAGCTAAGATTAGATCCCTAAGGATTATCATAAATAATCTCTATGAACATTTTGGTATTAATCCAATTTTCAAAATTAATGGTCGAACAGCTGATGAAATTATTTTTAAAGAAAGTCCCTGGGTTAATCAATTAAGAATTACAAATGCTGCCCTATCTGCTGCAATAGCAAATATAGATAGGTTAACTTGTCATCATATAACAAATCCCTTAGGACAGGCGCCTGAATTTGTAAGAAGATTAGCAAGAAATACGCATCTAATTCTTCAAGAAGAATCTAATATTGGAAAAATTCAAGATGCCGCTGGTGGTTCTTACTATATTGAGAGCATTACAAAAACTATTGCAGATAAATCATTTGATTTTATTAAATATGTTGAAAGAAATGGCGGCATATTATGTTTATTAGAAAATAGAGAATTTATTAATAAACTCACAAAAAACAAAACTAATAAAGATAAAATGCTTAAAGAGAAAAACATAAAAAGAATTGGCGTAAATTTATACCCCGATAAAGAGATCAGAGAAATTAATATAAAGCCTTACGAAAAAATTAAGAATTATGACAAATAAATTTAAAGAAATAGAAAATATTGATCTTGATTACGAAAATGGTAGTAATCCAAATAATTTTGAAGCAAAAGATAATATATTTACTACTCCAGAAGGCATTAATTTAAAATCTTTTTATACCAAAGATGACATAGAGGGCTTTGATCATCAAAAAACCTATCCAGGAATAGATCCATTTGTTCGTGGTCCATACCCTACTATGTACGCAAATAAACCTTGGACCATTAGACAATATGCTGGTTTTTCAACGGCTGAGGAATCTAATGCTTTTTACAGGAGAAATCTTGAAGCAGGTCAAATGGGTTTATCTATCGCTTTTGATTTAGCCACTCATAGGGGATATGACTCTGATAACCCTATTGTATCAGATGATGTTGGGATGGCAGGTGTTGCAATAGACTCAATATTAGATATGAGAATTTTATTTAAAGACATACCTTTAGATAAAATGTCCGTATCAATGACAATGAATGGCGCGGTAATTCCTATAATGGCTTTATATATTGTTGCTGCCGAGGAGCAAGGAGTTGAGCCAGATCAACTCAAAGGCACTATTCAAAATGATGTTTTGAAAGAATTTATGGTTAGAAATACATATATATATCCTCCGAAACCATCAATGAGAATAATTTCTGATATTTTTGAATATACTTCGAAAAATATGCCAAAATTTAATTCAATTTCAATCTCTGGTTATCATATGCAAGAAGCTGGGGCCTCCGCAGATCTTGAATTAGCCTATACTTTAGCAGATGGTTTAGAATATATAAAAGCAGGTATTAATGCAGGATTAAACATTGATGCATTCGCGCCTAGATTATCATTCTTTTGGGCGATAGGAATGGACTATTTTATGGAAATCGCAAAGCTTAGAGCTGCAAGATTGTTATGGGCAAACATTGTAAGAGATTTTAATCCATCCGATTCACGATCACTTGCACTAAGAACTCATTGTCAGACTTCAGGTTATTCCTTAACATCTCAAGATCCTTTCAATAATATTACTAGAACTTGTATCGAGGCATTATCAGCTGTTCATGGTCATACTCAGTCACTTCATACAAACAGTTTTGATGAGGCAATAGCATTGCCAACAGATTTTTCAGCTCAAATAGCTAGAAATACTCAGCTATTTATTCAACATGAAACAGGAACATCAGATGTTATTGATCCATGGGGAGGATCATTTTTTGTTGAAAAACTTACTCATGAACTTGCTAAAAAAGCTTTGAATCATATGGAAGAAATTGAAAGTTACGGAGGTATGACAGAAGCCCTTGAAAAAGGAATACCTAAAATGCGTATTGAGGAATCAGCTACTAAAGTTCAATCAAAAATTGACTCTGGCGAAAATACGGTTGTAGGAGTTAATAAGTTTACTTTATCGGCTAATGAAGAAGAAAAAATTGACTATTTAAAAGTAGATAACTCAATGGTTAAAAAAAATCAGCTTGATAGATTATTAGATATCAAAAAATCAAGGAATAACTCTAAGGTTAAAAAGATGCTTAATGAACTAACAGATGGTGCATCTAAAAATGGAAATGTGCTCGAGCTTGCAATAAATGCAGGAAGAGAAGGTGCAACTGTTGGAGAAATCTCATCAGCAATGGAAAAGGTATGGAAAAGGCATAAAGCTAAGATCAACTTGGTTAAAGATATTTATGGTGCAAATTTTGAATCAGAAACAATAAATGTAGTTAGAAAAAAAGTTAAAGATTTTGAGATTCGTGAAAACAGAAAACCGTCAGTCTATATTGCTAAGCTTGGTCAAGATGGTCATGATAGAGGTCAAAAAGTTGTAGGAAGCGCTCTCACTGACATGGGTTTTGATGTAAATGTAGGGCCTTTATTTCAAACACCATCTGAGGCTGCTGAAGAAGCAATTAAATTAAATGTTGATATTATTGCTGCTTCATCTTTAGCGGCTGGTCATCTTACTTTAGTTCCAAAATTAAGAGATGAGCTTGATAACAAAGGGCATAGTGAGATTCATATAATTGTTGGAGGAGTCATTCCAAAAGAAGATTTTTCTACTTTAGCTGATATAGGCGCTTCTGCTATCTTTGCAACAGGAACAAATATTATTAACTCAGCCATGGAAATGTTACAAATTATTGAATCTTCTAATTCTTAGTAAATCTAATAAGTCCTTCTTGAGCAACAGAAGCTATTAAATTACCATCTAAGTCAAATATTGACCCTCTATTAAAACCTCTTGCTCCTGATGCTGAAGGGCTATCTTGATGATACAATAACCACTCATCTGCTTTGAAAGGTCTATGAAACCACATAGCGTGGTCAAGACTCGCCGAATGAAGGTTAGGATTCATAAAATTCACACCATGAGGATTTGTACATGTATCTAGAAGCGTCATATCTGACATATAAGCAAGAACACACTGATGAAGTGAAACATTATCAGGTAATGATGATCTAGCTTTAAACCATATGTAGTTTTGTGGCTCTTTAGGCTCAGGATCCATTAATTCAACAGGGTCAATAGGTCTAACCTCTACAGGCCATTCCTTATTAAAGCTATCCTTATATTCATCAGGAAGCTTATCAATAATTTTTTTCCTTAATTGATGCTCTGATGGTAAATCTTCAAAACTTTTAACCTTAGGCATTTGGTCTTGGTGATTAAGTCCTTCCTCTTCAATTTGAAATGAAGCAGACATATTAAATATTTTTTTACCATGTTGTACTGCTACTACCCTTCTAGAAGTAAAAGATCTTCCATCTCTTGCTCTATCAACTTCATATAAGATTGGCACTTTAGGGTCTCCAGCCCTTAAAAAATATGCATGTAATGAGTGGCATATTCTATTTTCTACAGTTCTACTAGCAGCGACTAAAGCCTGACCAATAACTTGACCACCGAAAACTCTTTGCCATCTATCGCTTGGGCTTTCACCTCTAAAAAGATTTTTTTCAATTCTTTCTATATCTAAAAGATTAATTAAATCTTCGAGTTTATCGTTCATAGTTTATCTAGCCTTTTGATTGAAAAGTAATGACCTAGCCTTTTTTGCTTCTTTTGTTTTTTCCGACAGGCCTGATCTAGAGGCTTTTGCTAACATTCGCATAACCTTTCCAACATCCAAACCTTTTTGAACAGCTGGTCTTTCCCCAACCTTTTCAAACCATTTAAATAAATGAGGAAACTCTTTTAACTTTTGCCCTTGCATTTTAGATGAAATTTTTGATGGTAAAATCCAACCCCAACAAGCCATATCAGCTATCGAGTATCTACCTGCCAAATAATCATTTTTTCTTAACTGTTTATTCATCACGCCGTATAGCCTATTAACTTCATTAGTATATCTTTTTTTTGAATATGTTAGTTTTTCTTTTGTAAATTGTGGAGCATACATTCTAAAATGATGAGCTTGCCCAGCCATCGGACCTAAACCACCCATTTGCCAAAAAAGCCATTGGTCTACATTTGATCTTTCTCTTTCATTTTTTGGATAAAATTTTCCTGATTTTCTGCCTAAATATTGAAGAATAGCTCCTGATTCAAAAACAGATAATGGTTTGCCTCCTGGACCATTAGGATCTATTATGGCAGGAATCCTATTGTTTGGGGATATCTTTAAAAACGAAGGTTTAAATTGATCTCCTTTTCCTATATTTACCGGTATTATTTTATAAGGTATCTTGCATTCCTCAAGCATAATAGAAACCTTCCATCCATTTGGAGTATCAGCAAAATATAGTTCAATTGGTTTTTTTGTCATAACATAACCCTCTCTTATTAATTAAGTTTATCATTTAGTAAATCATTGACAAGTTTTGGATTCGCTTTTCCATTAGTTTCCTTCATAACTTGACCAACAAACCAACCTATTAATTTTGGCTTTAACTTAACCGCCTCAACTTGATCGCGGTTATTCGCGATTATATTATCAATTATCTTTTCTAATTCCCTCGAATCAGAGACTTGCTTCAACTCTTCTCTTTCAACGATTTCTTCAGGATCTTCATTATTTTCAAGCATTATCTCAAAAACATCTTTAGCAATCCGTGTTGAGATAATATTTTCTTCAATCAATTTAATTAATTTTGAGAGATTATCTATGCTTACCGGGCTATCAACAATACTAAAGTCTAACTTATTCATAGCAGCAAAATATTCACCAGTTATCCAATTAGCTGCAATTTTTGGATCCCTTCCTTTTGCGACTGCCTCAAAAAATTCTGCAATTTCAATTTCAGAAACTAGGAGATTTGAGTCATAAGTAGATAAAGAATACTCTTTTTGAAATCTTTCTTTTTTATTATCTGGCAACTCAGGAAGCTTGGATTTAATTTCTTCAATAATATTTTCTGAAAAAGACAATGGTAGAAGATCTGGATCAGGAAAGTATCTGTAGTCATGAGCTTCTTCTTTGCTTCTCATCGTTCTTGTTTCACCTTTTTTTGGGTCAAATAATCTTGTCTCTTGATCAATTTCTTTAGAATCTTCAATAAGTTCAATCTGTCTTCTTGCTTCATAATCAATAGCTTGACCTATAAATTTTATTGAATTCACATTTTTAATTTCACATCTTGTTCCTAGTTCATTACCTGGCTTTCTTACAGAAACATTAATATCGGCCCTTAAAGACCCCTCTTCCATGTTCCCATCACAAGTTCCTAAGTATCTCATAATGCTTCTTAACTTTTTTATATATGACTGAGCCTCATCAGCAGAACTTATATCAGGCATTGATACAATTTCCATAAGAGCAACTCCAGACCTATTTAGATCAACAAATGAAAACTCTGGATGCTGATCGTGAAGTGATTTTCCAGCATCTTGTTCGAGATGCAATCTTTCAATTCTTATTGTCTTACTTTTCTTATCATCGATATCTATTGTAACAGAACCTTCACCAACTATAGGTTGTTTAAATTGTGAAATTTGATAGCCCTGGGGTAAATCAGGATAAAAATAATTTTTCCTATCAAAAATTGAATAATTATTTATTTTGGCATTTAAACCTAAGCCGGTTCTAATTGCTTGCTCAACACATACCCAGTTAATAACTGGAAGCATTCCAGGCATACCCGCGTCAACAAAGCTTACTTGTGTATTATGCTCTCCACCAAATTTAGTGGATGCTGATGAAAAAAGTTTTGAATTCGAAACTATTTGAGCATGAACCTCAATTCCAATAACTATTTCCCAATCACCAGTTTCTCCTTTAATTAAATTATTCATTTATCCACCACCTATTTGGATTTAAATCAAATTTTGCGGATTTCTCAATACATGAAGCAATGGAAAGTATTGATTCCTCATCAAAAGAATTTCCTATCAATTGCATTCCAATAGGAAGATTCTTCCTATCTAAACCTACAGGCACTGATATTGCTGGAAGACCTGCTAGATTTACAGGTACAGTAAAAACATCATTCAAATACATCTCAAGAGGATCTTTCTTCTTATCTCCCAATTCAAAAGCTGTTGAGGGAGTAGAGGGTCCATAAATTGCATCTACTTTTGAGAAAGCTTCTTTAAAGTCTTTAGAAATCATTGCTCTTACCTTTTGAGCCTTTAAATAGTAAGCATCATAATAACCTGAAGAGAGCACATATGTTCCTATCATAATTCTTCTTTTTACTTCATCGCCAAAACCTTGTGATCGAGTTTCTTCGTACATATCAATAATATTTTCTGCATCGACTCTATGAGTAAATTTAACACCATCATATCTTGCAAGGTTCGAGGAGGCCTCAGCTGGAGCAATGATATAATAACATGGAAGAGCATACTTAATATGAGGAAGTGAAATCTCAATGATTTCAGCTCCTGATTCTATAAGCCATTCTTTTCCTTTTTCTATATATTCAATAATATCTTTTGAAATCCCATCTGCCTCATACTCCTTCGGAATACCAATTTTCATACCTCTTATGCTTTCATCAGTTGCCTTTTCAAAGTCTGGTATTTTCTTTTGTGAGCTTGTTGAGTCTTTAGAGTCATAACTACAAATCGAATTTAATAGTAATGCACAATCCTTTACAGTCTTGGTAATTGGCCCTGCTTGGTCTAATGATGATGCAAAAGCTATAATACCCCATCTTGAACATCTTCCATAAGTTGGCTTTAATCCGACAGTACCAGTAAATGATGCGGGCTGTCTTATTGAGCCTCCTGTATCTGTTCCTAATGATGCTAAACCCATACCAGCGGCAACAGAAGCAGCTGAACCACCAGATGAACCACCTGGAACTGTAAAGTTACCTTTAATGTTTTTCCAGGGATTTTTAACTTCTCCAAAAAAACTAGTTTCATTTGATGACCCCATAGCAAATTCATCATTATTTAATTTTCCTAAAAGTATTGCTCCATCATTCCATAAATTTTGTGTAACAGTTGATTCGTATGGAGGAATAAAATTTTCAAGCATTTTACTTGAGGCTGTTGTTTTAACGCCTTTTGTACAAAACATGTCTTTTATGCCTAAAGGTATACCTTCAAGAGGTTTCTCTTCTCCTTTTAAATAACTCTGGTCACAATCAATTGCTTTTTTTCTAGCAATATCTGATGTTTCTGTAATAAATGCATTTAATTCTCTTCCACTCTCCATTGAGGTGATATGAAAATCAACTAATTCTGACACACTAAAATCTTTATTCTTTAATGATGAAATTGTTTCCTTAATAGATAAATTTGAAAATTCTGCCATTAATCGACTACCTTTGGAACAAGAAAAAATCCATCTTCAGTTAATGGCGCATTAGAGATTATATCTTCACGATATCCACCATCATTTATTTCATCAGTTCTATATTTAGTTTCTTCCTCATCAAAAGAGGAAAAAACAGGATTAATTCCTTCAGTATCAAGTTCAGATAACTGCTCGATCCAATTTAAAATATTATCTAATTCGGATGAAAGATTATTTATTTCTGATTCTGTTAGTGAAATTCTTGATAACTTAGCAATTCTTTCAACTAATTTACTATCGATAGTCATTATCCTTAACTCCTTATAATCACTAAATACCAAAGTCCTTGATGCATAGCAAATAACAATTTAGTTTGGTTATATGTATACTGATGACCCAAAGGAATTCTACAATAAATTAAATAAAGAATTACCGCTACTTGGTATTGATCCAGGTACAAAAAATATAGGTCTGGCTATTTCAGATATCAATAAAAAGATTGCAACGCCTTTAGGTGTATTAAAAAACAAAAAATATAAAGATTTAGTTAATTTCATAAAAGAAACTCAACATAATCATGGACTTAGCGGCATAGTTATTGGATATCCAATAAATATGGATGGAACAATTGGTCCAAAAGCTCAGTCAAGTAATTCTTTAGCTGATAATCTGAATAAAGATACTGATTTACCTATTCTTTTATGGGATGAAAGACTTTCAACTACTGTAGTTGAAAAAATGTTAATTTCTGCAGATATTTCTAGAAATAAACGAAAGAAAAATATCGATAAACTTGCCGCAAGCTATATTTTGCAGGGTTTTCTTGATCTTGCATCAAAACTTAAAAAGTTATAATAGATTCATTGAATATTTATTTTAATGATATAAATCAGTATATTAGTTTAATTTCCTAATACTTAAAAAGAGATTAAGAAATGTTTAAAATGAATAAACTATTTAAAAAAATTAATTATGAAAAGAAACATCAAAGAAATAAATTAAAATAGAGGAAAAGAAATACCTTGGTCTATATATATCTAAAAATTAATTCAGGATTATTTTTTCTAATAGAGCCATTCTGCACCATAAGCCATTTCGCATTTGTTCAAAATATTTTGCTCTTTTATCTTTATCAAATTCTTTGGGGATTTCATTAACCCTTGGAAGCGGATGCATGACTATAGCTTTATCATTTAATTTACTTAAAGTTTCTTCAGTTAGGACATAATTATGATCACTACCTCTTTCTTTTTGAACTCTTGTAACATACAGAACATCAGTTTTACTTATTACATCTTCAATTTTATCGCTTTCAAAACTATCAATTGGCAAAATATCGGATGGGTACCTTAAATTATCAGGACTTATAAAATTAAAATTATTATTTTTATATCTACTTAGAAGTTTAACAAGACTCTTAACCGTTCTTCCATTTTTTAAGTCACCGATAAAAGTAACATTAAGATTATCAAGATTATTATTATTGTTTGAATAGATTGTCAGGCCATCAAGAAGGGTTTGGGTTGGGTGCTCTCCATTACCATCACCGCCATTAATAATTGGGACTGGACTTACTTTTGCAGCCCTTTCTGCCGAACCAACTTCATGGTGTCTTAAAACAATACAATCACTCATTGTACTCATAGTTATAATTGTGTCTTCTAGAGTTTCGCCTTTTGTAACGCTAGAAAATTTTACATTATTGATAGGAATAACAGACCCACCTTTTTTTGTCATGGCACTATAAAATGAAGATGAAGTCCTAGTAGAAGGCTCATAAAATAAATTTGTCAAAATCTTACCCGTTAAAGAATCAGAATTTGTATCTTTATTTTTTAATGCATTTGTCCAAATTTCATGAATGAAATCTTCTGACATATCGTCTACTGATAGAAGATGTTGCACATATTTTCCTTTCAGATTATTTATATACATCATAATGGAATTTTTTAACTCAATAATTTTTTATTTTTTATTTATTTTATTTTCCTACTTAATGGGATCTTTGCCCTTTGGGTATTTATTTTCAAAGTATGTTTCTAAAATTGATATAAGAGAAATAGGTTCAGGTAACATAGGGACAACCAATGTTCTTAGAACAGGAAATAAGCTAACTGCTTTATTAACTCTTTTTTTTGACGCTCTTAAGGGTTTTACTCCAGTATGGATATCATTACAATTTTCTTCAGTATTATTCATTTATGTAGGAATTTTTGCTCTTTTAGGTCACATGTATCCTATTTGGCTAAAGTTTAAAGGTGGGAAAGGTGTGGCAACATTTTTAGGCGTTATATTTGCTATTTCAATTAATTCGGGTTTTTTATTTATCTTAAGCTGGATAATAATTGCACTTATTTATAGAAAATCATCAATAAGTTCATTATCAGCAACTTTACTTTCTTCGCTTTATATTATTTTTTATAATCCAAATTTGACTTTTCTGATAATCATAATGTTAGGATTCATAATTATAAAACATAAAGAAAATTTAATAAGAATTTACAAAAATACTGAACCAAATATTAAAATATAGACTTCTTATTTTTTAAAAAAAAAATTACTTATTTGACTTATTAATCAAAAAATGAAAATTCTTACTTTTTTAAGTGGAGGATTTCGTGCATTTAGTAGTTGTAGAATCACCTGCAAAGGCAAAAACGATTGAAGGCTATCTTGGGTCTGATTATAAAGTAATAGCCTCATTGGGTCATATTAGAGACCTTCCATCAAGTGAGGGATCAGTTAAGCCCGATGAAGATTTCAAGATGATTTGGGAATTAGGTGATAAAGGAAAAAAACAAACAAAAATACTGAGTGAAGCAGTTAAAAACTCTGAAAGTCTTATATTGGCTACAGACCCTGACAGAGAAGGAGAGGCTATCGCATGGCATGTTTTAGAGGTTCTTCAAGAAAAAGGGAGTTTGGCCGATAAAAAGATTTCAAGAGTTACCTTTAACGCAATTACAAAAAAAGAAATTAATCAGGCAATAAATAACCCAAGAGAAATTGATACAGAAATGGTCCAGGCTTACTTAGCAAGAAGAGCATTGGACTATCTTGTTGGTTTTACATTATCTCCTGTTTTATGGAGGAAACTTCCAGGAGCTCGTTCAGCGGGGCGTGTTCAATCTGTGGCATTAAGATTGATATGTGAAAGGGAAATAGAAATTGAGTCTTTTATTCCTCAAGAATATTGGTCTGTTAATAGTCATTTCTCATACGAAGATAACGATCCTTTTGAAGCAAAACTAACTCATTTTGATAGTAAAAAATTAGATCAATTTGATATTAATAATGAAAATAGATCTGAAGAAATTAAATTAGCTATTCAAGAAGCAAATTTTAAAATAACTGATATACAAGAAAAAAATGTATCAAGAAAACCATCGCCACCCTTTATTACATCGACATTACAAATGGAAGCCTCAAGAAAACTTAATATGACAGCAAAAGTAACAATGATGACAGCACAAAAACTTTATGAAGCTGGCTTAATAACATATATGCGAACTGACGGCGTTCAAATTGGTAAAGAAAGCATAGAAGAAATTAGATCTAGTATTGGCGCAATTTATGGGAAAGATTTTCTTCCAGACGAATTAAGAGATTACCAAGGAAATATTGCAAATGCACAAGAAGCTCACGAAGCTATAAGACCGACCGACCCGAAAAAAACACCAGATATTGTAAAAAATGAACTTAATGACGATCAGCATGGGCTATATTCACTTATATGGAAAAGAACATTAGCAAGCCAAATGGAAAATTGGCGCGGAATGAGAACAACTGTTTTAATAAATAATGAAGATGGCGATATTAGTTTTAGAGCCTCAGGAACTGTAACTGTATTTGAAGGTTTTAGAGCCTTGTATGAGGAAGGTAGAGTTGAAGATAAAGAGGAATTACAAAATTTACCTAAATTAGTTAAAGATAGTTATCTTGCAAACATTAAAATTAATACTAATCAGCACTTTACAAAGCCTCCACCAAGATTTTCAGAGCCATCTCTTGTTAAATCTCTTGAAGAAAAAGGCATTGGAAGACCATCAACATATGCATCAATCATATCTGTTTTACAAGACAGAAGCTATGTAAGGCTAGATAAAAGGTATTTCTATCCAGAGGATAAAGGTAGATTAGTAACATCTTTTTTAGAAAACTTCTTTAGACAGTATGTTGGTTATGATTTCACAGCCCAATTAGAGGAAAACCTAGATAAAGTTTCAAATGGTGAAATGAACTGGAAAGATTTTTTAAGTAATTTCTGGGGAGAATTTAATTCATGTTCAGAAAAAGCTTTAGAATTAAGAACAAGAGATATTTTAGATCAACTCAATGAAAGTTTAGGAAATCATATCTTTAAAGATGATAAGGGAGAAATTGATAGAAAGTGCCCTAAATGTGATGAAGGAACATTAAGCCTTAAGACAAGTAGAAATGGCGCATTCATAGGTTGTTCTGCATATCCTGATTGTAAATATACAAGAACATTTGGATCGAATAGCAATGTTGAACCAAGAATTATAGGCATTCATCCTGAAAAAAATAAAGAGATTAATCTACTAATAGGAAGATATGGTCCTTATCTAGAAATACAAGCGGATGATCCGGATGCAAAACCTAAAAGATCAACAATTCCTAAAACTATAGATCCTGATGAGGTAAATTTAGAATTAGCAATAAATCTTTTATCACTTCCTAAAATTATTGGAATACATCCAGAAGATGGCAACGAAATAAAAGCTGGACTAGGTAGATTTGGCCCTTATGTCGTTCATGAAGGTATATTTGCGAGTTTAACAAATGTTGAGGAGTTGTTTTCAATTGGATTAAACAGAGCTATTGATTTAATTGAAGAGAAAAAAGCAAACCCTGGGAGAGGTAGAGCAAGTAAAACAATTAAAGAGCTTGGAAAACACCCTAAAGATGAAAAAGATATAGTCTTAATGGAGGGGCGCTACGGTCCTTTTGTAAAACATGGAAAAGTAAATGCGTCTATACCAAAAGATATAAATTTAGATGATGTAAATCTAGAGTTAGCTGTAGAATTAATAAAAAACCGAAAAAAGAAAAAAAAGAAATAATGGTCAGGCCTGTCAGACCAAAACCAGCTGCTAGTCTTGTTATAACAAAACAAAAGAAAAATGATTTATATGTTTTAATGGGCCAAAGACCAAAAAATTCTAGATTTGCACCTAGTGTTTGGGTTTTTCCTGGTGGTAGAGTTGAAAAATCAGATATGCTTAATAAAAGTATAAAAGTAAGTAAAAAAAATTTAGATGATCTTTCAAAATTAAAATCAACAAATACCTTATCTATCGGCCTTATATCTGCAGCAATAAGAGAAACTGAAGAGGAGACAAGTCTAAAGTTAATTGATAGAAACTTAAAAAATTTATGGGTTTTGGCAAGGGCAATAACTCCTGCAAACCAGAAAATTAGATTCGATACTAAATTTTTTGTTATAGATGAAAAAAATTTTTCAAATAAAATTAAAGGCAATGGTGAATTAAACAATCTAGGCTTTATAAATATAAAAGAGGCTATTGAATTACCTTTATTTGATATTACTGAATTTTTATTGGAAGAATTAACAAGATTTTATGTAAATAAAATTAATCCAAATTTTTTCCCTTTTTTCTGGAGGTATAAAAAATCTACTCGAATTATATCAAGGCCTAATAATACTTGACTAATACCAAATTATACCTATTTTTGCTGGGAAGGTAAAATTATGGCTAAACAAACTTCAGTTAAAATTAAATTAGAAAGTACTGCCGGTACTGGCTTCTATTATGTGACTAAAAAAAATTCACGAACAATGACAGATAAAATGGTTATAAAAAAATATGATCCCGTTGTCAGAAAGCATGTTGAATTTAAAGAAGGAAAAATAAAATAAGCCTCGAAGTTGAAACCCTAGATCAAATTAACTCATTAAAATTAGAAAAAGATATACCTATTTTAATTGCAGATGCAGATGAGGTTATATTTCTTTTTCTTATAGGTTTAGAAAAATATTTAGAAAAAAGAGGTTTATTACTAGATCTTAACGAGCCTAAAATAACTGGCAATATAAAATACATCGATACAATGAAACCTGTTGAAAATATGGATATGAGTAAAATTATGCCAGACTTCTTCTCCAGTGAAACAGAGAATCTTGAACTAGTAAAAAACACAAAAAAAGTATTGCAGAGATTGTCCAAATTTCTACAAATAGTTGTTTTAACAAATCTTCCTCATAAAGATAAAGGTAAACGAGAAATTGCAATGATTAAAAACAATTTAAATTTTCCTGTTATCACAAACAGTGGAGTTAAAGGAGAAGCTGTAAAAAAAATACTCAATAAAATTAATGCAGCTTCATTTTTTATTGATGATATGCCTTTAAATATTGATTCTGTATCAAAAGAATGCCCTGAAACACATTGCATTCATTTCCTTCAAGATGAAAGGATTAATAAATTGATGCCAACACCTAAAAGTGCAACTATTAAATTAAATAATTGGCTAGATGTTGAAAACTATATTATGAAAAATCTTGAAAAAGATATTGATAAAAAGAACTAAAAATACCGATCTTCAATTCTGCAGAGATTGCCTGCATCAGACAAAAAAAATAAATAATTTATGCAATAAATGTTTATCTCCAAGAGTAATTCACCATAAAGAATTAAAAAATTTATCAATTGCTCATATAGATTGCGATGCTTTTTATGCTTCTGTAGAAAAAAGAGATAACGCTGATCTAAAAAACAAACCTTTGATCATAGGAGGGGGAAATAGAGGTGTAGTTTCAACCGCTTGTTATATTGCGAGAACAAAAGGTATTCACTCTGCAATGCCGATCTTTAAAGCAAGAAAATTGTGCCCAGAAGCAATAATTTTAAAACCAAATATGAGTAAATATAAGAAGGTAAGCTATGAAATAACAACTTTAATGAAAGAGCTTACCCCTCTTGTTGAGCCAATATCACTAGATGAAGCATTTCTAGATTTATCAGGAACATTTAAGTTACACCAAAAAATACCAGCTATATTGTTAGCAGAATTAGTTAATAAAATAAAAAAAAATATAGGAATTAATGTTTCAGTAGGATTGTCATACAATAAATATTTAGCAAAGGTATGTTCAGATTTAGATAAACCGAAAGGGTTTTCGGTGATTGGGCAAGAAGAGTCAAAAGATTTTTTATCCAATAAACCTGTAAACTTATTATGGGGTGTAGGTAAAAAATTCACAAATAAATTAAACTCTGATGGAATTATAAATATTGGCCAGATACAAAAAATAGAAATAAAGGAATTAATCAAAAGATATGGAATTATAGGTCTTCACATTTATCAATTATCAAATGGAAAAGATTCAAGATCAATAAGATCGAATCGGCCCATTAAAAGCATAAGCCATGAGACAACATTCACAAAAAATATTAAAAATAGAAAAAAGTTAGAAAATATTCTAAACGATTTATCAAGAAAAGTTGCCTTTAGAGCAAAAAAGAATGGATTAGGTGGAAAAACAATAAATTTAAAATTAAAAACAAAAAACTTTAAATCAATTTCTAGATCTAAAACTATTAATAACCCTACACAATTAGAAAGAAAAATATATAAAATTGTAAAAGATTTATTAAGCAATATTAAAGATAATGAAGAATATAGGTTAATAGGTGTAGGAATTTCAGAGCTTGTAGATGAAAACTTCTGTGATTTAGATAATTTAATTGATACAAATGAAAATAATGAAAAGAAACTAGATCAAGCTATAGATTCTTTAAGAGATAAATTTGGAAGTAACATAATTAATCACGGAAAAAACTATGAATAAAATTGATCAAAATTTATTAAATAATAATATTATTTTACCTGAACCCGCATCACCAGTTGCAACATATGTTCCTTATAATATTTCTGGAAATTTATTGTATATTTCAGGACAAGGACCTTTTGATGGAAACAAATTGATAACAGGGAAAGTTGGTTCTGAATTGACTTTAGAAGAAGGCCAAGAAGCCGCTAAATTATGTGCAATAATGATACTTTCTCAAGCAAAAAAAGCATGTGGAAATCTCGAAATGGTAAATAAATGTGTAAAGTTAGGTGGTTTTGTAAATACTGATGATAAATTTTCAGATCACGCATTAGTTATAGATGGCGCATCTAAGTTAATGATATCAATTTTTGAGGATAAAGGTTGGCATGCTAGATTTGCTGTCGGGGCATCTTCTTTACCATTAAACATGGCTGTTGAAGTTGATGCTATATTTGAATTAAAAAATAAATGAATGATCAAAATCAAATTAGTATAAGCATTGAAAAAACAATAAAAAATATTGGTAAAAATAATTGGAATAAATGTGCTAATCATGATCCCTTAAATTACAATCCATTTGTAAGTTTTGAATTCTTAAATGCATTAGAAGAAAGTAAATCTGTAAATGGTAATAGCGGATGGTATACATCTTATTTTGTTGCAAAAGATAAAGATAAAAATACTATTGGTTGCATTCCTTCTTATCTAAAAAATAATTCTTCAGGAGAGTATGTTTTTGATTATTCATGGGCTGAAGCGTATCGAAGAATAGGAAGGTCATATTATCCTAAACTTCAGATAGCAATCCCCTTTACCCCAGTTTCTGCACCAAAATTATTAACCGCAAATAAAGATGATATGAAAACTAAAGTCGCAATGCTCCATGGTATAGAAGATTTTTGTTCAGAAAATTCAATTTCTTCAGCCCATTTAACTTTTTTAAATGAAAAAGAATTAAATATTACAAAAAAAATAAACTGGTTAATTAGAAATGATCAACAGTTTCATTGGTATAACAATAATTATAATAATTTTAATGATTTTTTAAACGCACTATCATCTAGAAAAAGAAAAAATATAAAAAAAGAGCGCGAGGAAGCAAATAAAAAAGGATTAGAGATAGAAATACTTAATGATAAAGAAATTTTAGAATATCATTGGGATGAATTTTACAAATTCTATATTGATACAAGTATGAGAAAATGGGGACAACCTTATCTAAATAGGGATTTTTTTAGCGTTATAGGTCAAACACTATCATCAAAGATTCTTTTAATAATGGTTAAAAATAAAAACAGATATATTGCTGGAGCTTTAAATTTTTTAGGTGGTGACACAATTTATGGAAGAAACTGGGGATGTATAGAAGATCATAAAAATCTACATTTTGAAGTATGCTACTATAGAGCAATAGAGTATGCGATAAACAAAAAATTTAGAAAAGTTGAGGCTGGAGCTCAAGGTTCTCATAAAATATCTAGAGGATACCAGCCAGAAAAAACTTTTTCTGCGCATTGGATTAAAGATATTGATTTTTCTGAAGCAATATCAAATTATTTAGAAGACGAAAGATTGTATATTCAAGACAATATTGAAAAGTTAAATGAGTATATTCCTTTTAAAAAAAATAAGGAGAACCAATGAATTATGACAAAAATAATATTTTTGCAAAAATACTAAGAAATGAAGCTGACTGCATTAAAGTTTATGAAGACTCAAAAGTACTAGCCTTTATGGATGTTATGCCTCAAGCACTCGGACATACCTTAGTAATACCAAAATTTGAGACAACAGATTTACTTAATCTCCCAGATGAATTTTTGGAACCGATTTTAAAAGCCACTAAAAATATTGCGAATGCAATAAAAAAAGTTTATTCGCCAACAGGTGTAATGATAATGCAGCTTAATGGAAAAGAAGCTGGTCAAACAGTTTTTCACCTTCATTTCCACATAATCCAAAGAAGTAATGGATTAGAATATAAGTTCCATTCTAGAGATGTAGAAGATTTCGATAAACTTGAAAACGAAGCTAGAAAAATACGTAGAGCTATTGCTATGTAACACTCTGTTTATTTTTTTTAGGTGATTTTTTTAATGGAAGATATTCAAAAGTTAATTCGTTTTCTTTGAGATCAACTTTAATATTCCCACCTTTTGATAATTTTCCATAGAGTATTTGTTCAGCAATAGGTTTTTTAATTTTTTCTTGAATTAACCTGCTAAGAGGTCTAGCTCCCATATTTTCATCGTAGCCCTCTTTTCCTATCCACATAGCAGCTTTTTCAGAAATCTGAATAAATACATTTTTATTATCTAGTTGAGTTTCCAATTCCAATATAAATTTTTCTACTACTCTTGCTATTACTTTATCAGGAAGGGAATTGAATGAAATAATTGCATCTAACCTGTTTCTAAATTCAGGATTAAATAATTTATCTATTGCTTCAACATCATCGCCTTCTCTTTTGTCTCTATTAAAACCTAGTGCAGGTTTAGCTAAATCAGAAGCACCTGCATTTGTAGTAAGTATTATGATAGTATTTCTAAAATCTACTTTTCTACCATTCTGATCAGTTAATGTTCCATAATCCATAATTTGAAGAAGAATATTAAAAATATCTGGATGAGCTTTTTCAATTTCATCTAATAAAACAACAGAATATGGATTTTTATCAACACCATCAGTCAATAAACCTCCCTGATCGAATCCAATATACCCTGGTGGAGCTCCTATTAATCTTGAAACAGTATGTCTTTCCATAAATTCAGTCATATCAAATCTTAATAATTCTACTCCTAAAACAGATGATAGTTGTCTTGCGAGCTCTGTTTTTCCAACTCCAGTCGGGCCAGTAAATAAATATGAACCAATAGGCTTTTGATTGTCTCGAAGACCAGCCCTAGAAAGCCTAATAGATGTTGCAATTTCTTCTATAGCTTTATCTTGACCAAAAACCATTCTTTTAAGAGATTTATCTAGATCTTTTAACTTCTTAGTATCATCACGGGTAATATTTCGCGAAGGAATCTTAGCCATTATTGCTATTGTTTCTTCGATCTCTTTTTCGCCAATAATTTTCTTTTTAGATGCCTTTAATTTCATCGCTGCACCAGTTTCATCAATTACATCTATAGCTTTATCAGGTAATTTCTTATCGCTCATATATCTTGACGATAACTCAACGGCACAGTCTATTGCTTCATCAGAATATTTTAATCCATGAAAATCTTCAAAACGTGATTTAAGACCCTTTAGAATCTTAATAGTGTCTTCATTATTTGGCTCATCAACATCAATTTTTTGAAATCTTCTTGATAAAGCTCTATCTTTATCAAAAAATTGTCGAAATTCTTTATATGTAGTTGATCCAACACATCTCATTCTTTCATTTTGTAAATATGGTTTCAATAAATTTGATGCATCCATTGCACCGCCTGATGTGGCTCCAGCTCCAATAACTGTATGAATCTCATCAATAAATAAGATAGAGTTGTCAATTTTTTCAATTTCAACAAGAACTGCCTTAATTCTTTCTTCAAAATCGCCTCTGTATCTAGTACCAGCCAGTAATGCACCCATATCTAAGGAATAAATTTGTGATGACTTTATAACAGATGGCACTTCCTCAAAAACTATTCTGTAGGCTAAACCTTCAACTATAGCTGTTTTTCCAACTCCAGGGTCGCCAACTAATAATGGATTGTTTTTTCTTCTTCTGCACAATATCTGAATAAGCCTTAATACCTCTTCATCCCTCCCAATAAGAGGGTCAATCATATTCTTTTTAGCTTTCTCATTTAAATTTTCGCAAAATGCCTCTAAAGCGCTCTTTTTGTTGGACTGCAATTCTTCTTGTTCATCGTTAATTTCTTCTGAAACACTCATAGTTGTATAATCATCATCTTTTCTTATGCCATGGGAAATAAATTGAACAGCATCATACCTTGTCATCTCTTGTTTTTCTAAAAGATATACTGAGTAACTTTCTTGTTGAGAAAAAATGGCCACAATTACATTTGCTCCATTGACTTCACTTTTCCCAGATTGTTGTACATGAATAGCTGCTCTTGTAATTACAGTTCTATATCCTGCTGTTGGTTCAGGCAATTGTTCATTATTAGATAATACAAGATACTTCTGCTCATCTATAAATTTAACTAAATCACTTTTTAAGAGTGATAAATTAATATTACAAGCCTTAAGGAGGTTCGAAGCATCAATATCTTCGATTAAGGCTAAAAGAAGGTGCTCAACAGTAACATGTTCATGATTTTTTTTAGCAGCATAATCTATTGATCTTTGCAATGACTCTTCTAAACTTTGAGCGAAACCAGCCATAACTTTAATCCTTTTCCATTGTGCATTGTAAGGGGTGGTCATTTTTTTTTGCAGTTTCAAGCACTTGAATAACTTTTGTTTCAGCAATCTCATATGGAAAAACTCCACAAACACCTACTCCATTTTGATGAACATGAAGCATAATCTTTGTAGCCTCATCATTGTTCTTGTGAAAAAACTTTTTAAGAAGGAACACAACGAATTCCATTGGAGTGTAATCATCATTTAAAAGCAAAACTTTGTACAAGGAGGGTTTTTGAAGTTTTTTCTTAGTCTCAACCTTAGTATGCTCTTCAAAATCTATATATTTATCGCCTTCAGACATTTAATAACTTAACTCCTATTTCTTATCTAACAAAACATCCCTAGCTTTGTTTATTTTTGCGCTTAAATAATCAGAGCCACCTTTATCTGGGTGGTTTTTTTCAATTAATTTTTTATGCGCATTTATAATATCATCTCTTGAAGCCTTGAAATCAAGACCTAAAATCTCTAATGCTTCATTTTTATCTATTGAAATCTTATAATTATTTTTTTTAAAAAAAGAATTATAGAAATCATAAAATGTTTTTAATCTTGTTAACCACAAGGAAAGCACCAAAAGGGGTCCAGAAAAATAATACAAACCTCTGAATAGAAGAATTAAAGACACAATAAGCAAAATTCCGCCAAGAATTATCTTTATTAGACTTTGTAATTTAGTAGAATTTATATTTGCTAAATATTTTAAAACTATAATAATCATTACAAAACTTATAATTCCATAAAATAAAAAAACCATCAAACTAGACCTAATTTGCTTAATTCAGATATTAATTCTTCGTTGGAATTATCATAACTTAACGGGTCATATAAAATATCGTCTTTAGGAATATCATTATTTTTTAAATATCTCCAACCTTGGAAAGGTCTTGATTTCTTTGGTGTAGTTAGCCTAATTTCTTCTGATAAAAGAATCTTACATCTACTAATTTTATCTTCCCCTATATACCTGCTCATGTCCAAAATATTTTGACGAGCCCTAATATAGCCCTTGAAAATCCAATAAATTGATCCGCCATCAATTAGCTCTTCATATCTCTTAGGATACATTCTGGTGATATGAATTGTTTCTTTATATTTTTCTCTTATGTAAATTTGCCTTCTAAACAACTCATTAACATCCTTTGCTCCAACACATAGTTTTTTTAAATGTATAGTCATTTATCTATGTATATCTCTACAACATCAGTTGGAGAAAAAAGAGAGAAAAAACCTGGACTTATTGATCCACCGATTAAATACCAATTTTCATCAATAAAAACTGAAGACATACTATGTCTTGGAGTTGGCATTTCCTCCTTTTTAACCCAATAATCTTTTTCGAAAGAATAATGGTCTTTGTAAGTTCTATTGGGATTAAGTGTTTTGCCTCCTGAAACATGCAAATTATTTTTAATTTGCTGAACTGACGAAGAAGCAACCCTTAAAGGATAATTAGTGTTTTTTTTCCATATATTTAATTTAGGGTCAAAAATTTCAAACCTATTAGATATTTCAGAATTTGAAACCTCTATACCTCCAATTATAGCTATATTTTTATTATAAACTCCAAATCCTGATGAATATAATGGATTATCGAAAATAGCATAGCTAGTGCTCCACTCACTATAATTTAAATTGTAAGACATAACTTTCTCAGGACTTTCACCAATCCCACCTATAAAAAATACTTTGTTATCTATTTTTACCATAGCATGATCAGCTCTTGCATATGGCATATCGCTTATTTGAGCCCAATTAGATAAATTATGGTCATATATCCAACAATTTTTTGTTGGTTTATCTTTGTTATAACCCCCACATAACAATATTTTATTTTGAAAGCTAATAATTCTAAATCCATGAAAATCTTTTGGAAATAGACTAATAGGTCTCCATATTTTTCCATCAATATCAAAAATTTCTGATAAAGGATTATTTCCAATAATTCCCTTTCCTCCAATAACTATAATTTCATTATTAAGTATTGCTGCAGAAGTTCCACTCTTTGCTACTGGAAGGGGTGTAGATTCAAACCATATAGACAAAACTTTGGATGGTAAAAAAATTACATGAAAAAACAATAATAAGAATAAATAGACTTTAATGTTAATATTCAATTTTATACCTAAACAAGAAACCAAGCAGCAAGACCAAGAAAACTAAAAAATCCTACAACATCTGTAATTGTAGTCAAAAAAACAGTCGATGCTACCGCTGGATCAATTCCTATTCTATTTAAACCTAATGGAATTAAAATACCTGATAATCCAGCAATTACCATATTTAAAATCATTGCAACAGCTAAAACAATTCCTAAAGAATAATTGTCAAACCATAGCCAACCAAAAAAGCCTGTAATTATGGCAAAAAGCGTTCCATTGTAAAAGCTTACAAGTATTTCTTTATTAATAATTCTTTTATAATTTAATGGGACCAAATCTCTTGTTGATAATGAACGAACTGCGATAGTTAATGTTTGTGTACCAGCATTACCTCCCATTGAAGCGACTATAGGCATCAAGATTGCTAGCGCTACCATTTCTTCAATCGTAGCATCAAAAAAACCTATAACTACAGATGCAAGAACAGCAGTTAATAGATTAATAAATAACCATGAAAAACGCCCCCTTGAAACTCTAATCGCACTATCAGTAATTTTTTCGTTACCTACCCCGCCAAGTAATTTTATATCTTCTTCAGCTTCATCTTGTATTACATCCACAATATCATCAGCTGTAATTACACCAATTAATCTTCCATTATTATCAACTACAGGAGCCGAAACCATATCAAATCTTTCAAACTCTAAAGCTACTATTTCCTTATCTAAATCCGCATTAATTGTAACAAATTGATTTGATTTAATATCTTTTAAATCGCTTTCACGTTTTGATCTTATTATTTTTGATAAGGACAATGTTCCTAAAGGCTTAAAGGAGGGATCAACAAGATAAATTTCATAGAATTCATTTGGTAATTCATAATTTTTTCTTAGAAAATCAATAGCTTGACCTACATTCCAATAAGGTGGCATAGACACAAAATCCAAGCTCATTAATCTTCCTGCGCTGTCATGAGTATAATTTAATGAGTTCTTGATCTCTTCTCTCTCACTTAAAGGAATTTTTTGAAGAATTAGGTTCTTTTCATTATCTTCTAAGTCCTCGATTACATGAACTGCATCATCGGTTTCTAGTTTTGGTATTAAATCTGCTACAAAATTATATCCTAAATAATTAATTATTTCCTCTCTAACTAAGTCTTCAAGATTAGAAAGAATTTCTGGTTTAAATTTATCTTTGATTAAATCTATAAACGCTTCTCTTTCTGAAGATTTAAGTAAATTAATAATATCTGCGATATCAGATGAAGGTAATTTATTAATAATATTTAAAACAGATTTCTTATCGCCAGAATCAATTGATATTATGATTTCAGAAACTAGTGACGGGTCAAATTGCTCTCTGAAAGATATAATCTTATCTTCTTTTTTATTGCTCATCATTAAATTCCTTATGGTGCGGCCGAGAAGACTCGAACTTCCACGGGTTTTACCCCACAGCGACCTCAACGCTGCGCGTCTACCAGTTCCGCCACGGCCGCAAATTAATTATTAATATATCAATAGTTAATAATGATTTGTAAATTAATAAACAAATTTATAAATTAATAAAGTTATGAATGATAATGAAATAGAATATTTTCAAGAAGAAAGGATTATTGATTATCCTTATTCTATAGAATTTATGGAAAAAAAGGTTGAAGAAATTCATAAAAATAATTGCAAAGAATTTTTATGGTTTTTAGAGCACGATAATATATATACAGCTGGAACAAGCGCAAAACCTGAAGACCTGATCGAAAAAAATAAATTCAAGGTATATGAGTCAAGTAGAGGCGGACAATATACTTATCATGGGCCTGGGCAAAAAATAATTTACTTAATGCTAAACCTTAGGAAGAAAGGATATGATATAAGGAAATTTATTTCCTTAATTGAAGAATGGATAATTATTTCATTAAAGGACATAGGATTAAAAGGAATAAATGACAAAAATCATGTTGGTATTTGGGTGGAAGATAAAAATACTTTGAAAAAAATATCATCTATTGGGTTAAGAGTAAGAAAAGGTATTACATTTCATGGTGTTAGTATAAATATGAATCCAAATTTGGAAAATTTTAAAGGAATAAATCCCTGTGGAAATAATCCATATAATGTAACAAGCCTTGAAGAAATGGGTTTAAAAAAAGAAATAAAATATTTTGATGAGATACTCATAAGAAATTTCAATAAACTATTTAATGCGAAATTAAAACTTAGGAAAACTCTAGAATAACTTCATCAGAAGCTAAACTATCGCCTCCTTTACAATAAATTTTTTTAATTGTTCCAGATACTTCAGATCTAATCACATTTTCCATTTTCATTGCTTCGATCGTACAAAGTTTATCACCTATATCTATTTCTTGACCCTTATTAACATCAATTGAGACTACTAATCCAGGCATAGGACATTTAACAATTTTTTCATTTGAACGAACATCCTTTGCTATCATGTGTTTTGATAACTCATAAGCTCTTTTAGATAAAATTTTGATATCTGAAGAAAAACCATAACTACTGATATTGTAACCATTTATAATTTTTTCAACTTTAAAATTATATTCTTCGCCATTAATGGAAATAGACGCTAATGGTTTTCCTGGCTCATAAGAAGAATCAATTGTAATTACTTCATCGTTATACTCTATAATAAGATTATCTTGTCTATCATATGTCTTGAATTCAAAAACAGAGTCCTCAATAACAGCAACTAAAGACTTTTCAAAAAATGAATTATTTCTATTTTGATTTCTCGATCTGAATTGATCTATGGTATGTAGATAAGTTCCAGAAATGGCGAATAATAGAGCAAATTTATCATTATTTACAAAAGGTCTATAACCTTCAGGATACTCAACATCAATAAATCCTGTATTGATATCGCCGCTAATAAAGTTCTTATTCCTGATGATTGCCGTTAAGAAATTTATATTATTTCTTATTCCATTAATATAATGATGATTTAATGCAATTTCCATCTTTGAAAGAGCCTCATTTCTATCTTTTCCGTAAGAACAAAGCTTGGAAATCATTGGGTCATAATAAATTGATATTTCACCTCCTTCATAAACTCCAGTATCATTCCTTACACCGTCCATATTAATAGGTGTAATGTATGAATTTAATCTACCTGTTGAAGGCATAAAGTTTCTTTCGGGATCTTCTGCATAAATTCTAGACTCTATTGCCCATCCATCAAATTTAATATCATCTTGTTTTAATTTTAATTCTTCTCCAGAAGCTATTTTTATCATTTCTTCTACTAAATCAATTCCAGTAACTAATTCTGTAACTGGATGCTCAACCTGTAACCTTGTATTCATCTCTAAAAAGTAAAAATTTTTATCTTGATCTACTATAAACTCAACTGTTCCTGCGCTTGCGTAATTAATTGTTGATGCTAATCTTTTTGCTTGTTCTCCCATTTCATTTCTAAGCTTTTCATCAACAAATGGGCTAGGTGACTCTTCTATAATTTTTTGATTTCTCCTTTGAATTGAGCATTCTCTTTCACCTAGATGAATAACATTTCCATGATTATCAGCTAATATTTGAATCTCTATATGCCTAGGTTTTTCAATGAATTTTTCTATAAATATTCTATCATCTCCAAAACTTGATTTTGCTTCATTAACAGATGAATTAAATGCATCTTCAACATCTTCTTCAGCTCTAGCAATTCTCATACCTTTTCCACCGCCACCTGCCGAAGCTTTTATCATAACTGGGAAACCGATTTTTTTTGAAATTTCAAGAGCTTCTTCAGAATCTTTAATGATTTCTTGATGACCCGGAATTATATTTATATTTGATTTTTCAGCAAAAATCTTTGACTCAATTTTATCACCCATTACTCGTATTGGTTCTGATGGAGGGCCTATAAATGTAATTCCTTCCCTTTCGAGCTGATTAACAAAAGAAGCTTTTTCTGAAAGAAATCCATATCCAGGGTGAACTGCATCTGCGCCAGTTTTTTTACAGGCGTTTATTATTTTTTCAATAACCAAGTAAGATTCAGATGATGGAGATGAACCAATATTAACAGACTCTTTAGCTTTCATTACATGTAAAGCTCTACTATCAACATCACTATAAACAGCTACAGTATCTATACCTAGTTTATTGCATGTATCTATTACTCTGCATGCAATTTCGCCTCTATTAGCAATTAAAATCTTTCTAAACATAATCTTCTCATAAAGGTAAATTATCGTGTTTTTTCCAAGGATTTGATAATTTTTTATTTCTTAAAAGTTTTAAAGCTTTTGCAATTCTTGGCCTAATATTTCTAGGCATAATAACATCATCAATATAACCTCTTTCTGCCGCAACAAAAGGATTAAGAAATCTCTCTTCATATTCACTTGTATGTTTTTTAATTTTATCTTTATCACCAATATCTTTTCTATATAGTATTTCAACAGCTCCTTTTGCACCCATAACAGCAATTTCAGCACTAGGAAGAGCATAATTAATGTCACCCCTCAAATGCTTTGGAGCCATAACACAATAAGCCCCACCATATGCTTTTCTTGTTATGATTGTTACTTTTGGAACCGTTGCTTCGGCATAAGCATATAAAAGTTTGGCGCCATTCTTGATTAAACCACCATATTCTTGATCAGTTCCGGGAAGAAACCCTGGAACATCTACAAATGTTACAATCGGAATGGAAAAAGAGTCACAAAATCGAACAAATCTTGCAGCTTTTCTGCTTGCGTCAGAGTCTAATACACCCGCTAAATTCATAGGCTGATTACCAACAAAACCTACCGTATACCCATCAATTCTTCCAAACCCAACAACAATATTTTTAGCAAAATTAGATTGTATCTCAAAAAAATCACCTTCATCAATTGCTTTGATTATGAACTCCTTTATATCATATGGAGTATTTGAATTTTCAGGTATAAGATGGTCTAAACTGACTTCTGATCTAGAAACTTTATCAGAAGTTTCTTTTACTAATGCAGACTGAATATTGCTTGAAGGAAGAAAATCAATAAATCTTCTAATATCTGAAAGCATATCAATATCGTTATTATAAGCACCATCAGCAACTGACGATTTTGTTGTATGAACATCCGCACCACCTAATTCATCAGCTGTAACCTCTTCATTAGTTACTGTTTTAACTACATCTGGACCAGTTACAAACATATAGGATGTATCTCTGACCATAAAAATAAAGTCAGTTAATGCTGGAGAATAAACATCACCTCCTGCACAAGGTCCCATAATTAATGAAATTTGTGGAATTACACCAGAAGCAAGAACATTTCTTTGAAAAACTTCAGAATACCCGCCTAAGGAATCTATACCTTCTTGAATTCTTGCTCCTCCTGCATCAAGAACACCAATTAATGGCGCATTATTTTTCAAAGCCATATCTTGTATTTTGTTAATTTTTTTTGAATGGGCCAAGGATAAAGAACCGCCAAAAACTGTAAAATCCTTTACATATAAAAATACTAATCTTCCGTTAATTTGCCCGGACCCAATAACTACTCCATCGCCAGGTATTTTATTTTTTTCCATACCAAAATCTGTACTGCTATGCTCAACAAACATATCATACTCTTCGAATGATCCTTCATCTAAGAGAAGATCAATTCTCTCTCTTGCAGTAAGTTTTCCTTTTGAATGTTGTGCATTTATTCGGTCTTTTCCACCGCCAAGCTTTGCTTGCTCTCTTCTTTTTTCAAGCTCTTTTATAATATCTTCCATATGGTTCCCTCAATAAAATTAAATATTCACTTCATAGGGAAGATCATATTTTTTCCATTTCTCTCTCATATGCTTTGGAAGCTCAGCCTCAAAAAACATCTTATTCCCGTTTGGATGATAGAACTCAACACTTCGACTATGAAGGTGTAATTTTTCACTATCTTCCACATTACCGTACCTTTTATCACCTAAAATTGGAATGCCCAATTCTTTCGAATGTATGCGAATTTGATGATTTCTGCCAGTAATAGGTTTAAAAATAATAAAATTCAAATTATTATTTATTTTCATATAGTTATTGTATTCTGTTAAAGCTTCATAATAAGTTTTAGAGTTTTTCTTTCTAATTTCTTTATTGATAGTTCCTTTACCTATTTTTAATTTACCAACATTTAATGCCCAATAATTTTTGGTTATTTTTTTTTCACGAAATAAATAAGACATATGATCAGCAATTTGTCTGTTTAAGGCAATTATTAATATTCCTGAAGTATCTTTATCAAGTCTATGAACCAACCTAGTTTTTAACGATTCGAATGAAGATTTTAATAAAGTATCGATACTTTTCTTAATTTTTGTACCTCCTTGAACAGCAATACCAGGTGGTTTATTCAATATTAGAAGTTCATCATCTTGGTAAATTATCATTTCATTAATTTCTTTTTTTGAATTACGATTAAAATGATATTTTTTTTCTTTTTTTAAGTTTCTATATTCACTACTAATAGAAATTTGGTCGTCAATTTGAATTCGATGGTTTGATTTTATTTTTTTTTCATTAACTTTTATCTTTTTTTTTCTCAAAGCAATCTCAATATCATTCTGACGAAAAGCTGAGTAAGTTATTTTAATCCACTTATCTAAACGAACATTAGAATATTCATCCGAAATATTATAAACATCAAAATTCATGATAAACTGGCTATTTTAGTAAAATAAAATCCTAAATAAACAGATAGTAAAGAAGTTGCAATAGAGCCAAATATATAAACTAAAGAAATAAGATGTTGATCTTTTTGAAATAAATCTAAAGCCTCAATTGAAAAGGTAGAAAAAGTTGTAAAACCACCTAAAAAACCAATTATTAAGAAAGATTTTATAAATTCATTATTTGAATCTTTTAATAAAAAAAAGAATATACCAATTAAAAAAGACCCAGTTGCATTTATTATCAGCGTAGACAACGGAAAACTTGAGTTAGAAATAAAGTTTACTGTTCCTATGTAGTATCTTAGTAATGAGCCCATTGCCCCACCGATTGCAATACTTAATACAATCAAATCATTCTCCTTTAATTTTATTACTATAAATAATAATTATAGTAATATTATATAAAATTAAAATTTAATATGACTGATCATTTAATAAATACAACTGTAACCTGGCTTAAATATAATGGAAAAATTATCAGTAACGATTTATTGGAAGATAATAAATTACATATAGTTCGAAAAATAAAAATAACAGTTAAAGAATATAAAAAAATATACAAAGAAGTTGGTTATAAATACAACTGGATTGGAAGACTAAAAATAAAAGAAACTGAATTAAAGGAAATAATTCATAGTAGTTTTGTTGAAATTTATTTGATGAAAAAAAATAATAAAATAATTGGATTTCTTGAAATGGATTACAGGTCATCAAAAGAAATTAAAATCGTACACCTGGGCTTAATAGAGAGCTATATTGGAAAAGGTTATGGAAAATCATTATTAAAATTTTCTATAAAAAGAGCTAAAGAATTAAAAATTCAACCTTTAATCTTACAAACTAATTCTTTAGATCATCCAAATGCATTGCTTTTTTATCAAAAAAATGGTTTTCAAGTATATTCAAGAAGAAATGCAAAAGTCATTATGGATAATGTTTATGAAAAATAAGATTAATATATTTATTATTTTATCATTTTTCTTTTTATTACCTCTAAATATTTTTGCTTCAGATAAAACTCTTCATAGAGGAAATGGAGCAGAGCCAGATACACTTGACCCTCATTTAGCAACTGGTCATTGGGAGGGAAGTATTATAAACGATATTTTTGTAGGTCTATTTACAAAAGGTGTAGATGGATCATCAATTAAAGGGTCAGTTAAAAATTATACAAAAAGTGAAGATGGTCTTATTTATACTTTTACTCTAAGACAAGACCATTTTTGGTCTGATGGTGTAAATGTAACTGCAGAAGATTATGTTAATGGTTTTAGAAGAGTTTTAGATCCTTTAACAGCTTCCCAATACGGATCATTGTTGTACTTAATTAAAAATAGTTTTGAAGTAAATTCAGGATCGCTACTTCCAGAAAATTTAGGTGTAAAAAAAATTGATAATTATACACTTGAAATAACACTTAATTATCCTGCTCCTTATTTTGAAGAGCTACTAACTCATTACACAACCTACCCTATTCCAAGTCATATCATTGAGAAGCATGGTAAAGGGTGGATTAAGCCGAAAAATATAGTAACAAATGGACCGTATAAACTTTCTGTTTGGAGAGCTCACGATCATATTTTATTAAAAAGAAATAACTTATTTTATGATAATAATAATGTTTGGTATGATGAAGTAAAATATTATCCTACTGAAGATAATGAAGCCGCTTTAAGACGATTTAGAGCAGGAGAATTAGATATAAACAGTGGATTTCCTGAAAATAAAACAACCTGGCTTAAAAAAAATATGCCTAATAATATTAGGCTAGATAATATCTTGGTTGTTACATATTTGATTTTTAATACTCAAAAAAAGCCATTTGATAATCCAAAGGTTAGAAGGGCTGTTTCTTTATCAATAGATAGAGATGTAATAGTAAACAAAATAAGAGGCTTTAACGAGACTATAGCTTGGTCGTTAGTGCCTAAAGGAATTAAAAACTACAAATATGAAGAGCTGTTAGACGAAAGAAAATTAACTCAAGAAGAGAGATATTTAGTTTCTAGAAATCTGCTCAAAGAAAGTGGTTATACCAAAGACTCACCTCTTATATTCACTCTTAAATATAGACAAGGAGGAGATCAAAAAAAACATATGGTTGCCATTCAGTCTATGCTTAGGAATTCTGGTATAAAGGTTGAGCTCGAAGGATCTGAGCCAAAAGTATTATATAGTTATCTTAGGACGGGTGATTTTCAAGTAGGTGACGCAGGATGGATAGCAGATTTTAATGATGCATCAAATTTTCTATTCTTATTCCAACAATCATCTGGTCCTTTAAATTACGGAAACTACAATAATCCAGTTTTTGATAATATGGTTGATAAAGCTTTATTTGAATTAGATATCACAAAGAGAGCAAAAATATTAAAAGAGGCTGAAGTTATTCTTTTAAATGATATGCCATTTGCGCCAATTTTATTTGGGATAAGTAGATGGCTAGTAAAAGAAAATCTTGTTGGGTGGCAGACAAATTATACTGCGTACCACCCAACAAGATTCTTAAAACCTAGAGAATGAATTAAAACTGAGAAGCAATCCTTACATACCAGAATTGTGATCCCCAAGTTCTATAAGAAGGATCGAAGTCATTAGCAAATGAATCTGGGAAATAAGGTGGGTCTTCATCCAAGATATTATCTACTCCAACGGTTAAAGTAGAATTGATGCTTTCAAATATATAGGAGCCTTGCGCATCCAAATACCAAGTATCACCTAAAGTTCTAATTTCATCGCCGGCTAAATATGAGCCATCTGCTGTTGTTCTTGGAACTTGTCCTGCTACGCCATCAACTTCGCCATGGTATTGTCCTGATAACGAAACAGTTAAAGCATCTCTATTCCATACAAGGCCTAAGTTTGCTTTGATTTCTTTGAATTGATTTCTTCCATTACCAGTTACATAACCAGCATAATGTTCTACAGATCCATCAGCCTTAGTAACATCATATGCATCAAGAACAGCTATTTCACTAGATACTCTCCAATTACCGAGATTATCTGACCAATCATAAGTGGCTGCTATTTCAAAACCAGAGGTTTCAACCATACCAATATTATTAGTCGTATTTCTAAGGTCTTTAACGAAACCAGTAGAAAGTCTTTCAATTAGAGCACAATAAGCTTGATTATTTTCACTATAACAACCATTCATAATAAGCTGGGAACCAATTGATGAAATAGTATTTGTAATTTCTATTTCATAATAATCAGCATATAATTTAAGGCCTTCAACAGGTACTAATATTACACCTAAATTAATACCTTCAGACTCTTCTGGCTGAACATTTGGGTTACCACCAACAGTAACTCTTATTTGAGTATTAGGTTGAGTAAATCCTGTTGGCACTCCATCTGTTAAGCATTGTCCTGATTGTGTGCCATCAGCATTTCCAGTAAAGTTTGAAGCATTCACATCACATGGATCTTGAATATCAGGATAACTATCATTATTACCGCTATATAAATTTCCGATTGAAGGAGCTCTAAATCCTTCAGCAAAGGTTGCTCTGAAAGTAATAATATCATTTGGTGAATAAGTTAAACCATACTTAGCATTAGTTGTTTCACCAAAAGATGAGTAATCAGAATACCTTACTGAAGCACTTAAATCAAAGCCATCAGCGACAGGAATTGCTAATTCTAAGAATGTTTCATCAACCTCAAACTCACCCTTTACTGGACTAGCAGCATTACCTGATGATAATCCTGCCGCAATAAATGCATCAGGTTCAAAACTTCCTTCTTCTTTTCTATGTTCATACCCTATTGCAATACCAACTGGTCCAGCAGGCAATTGAGCAATCTCTCCTGATACATCAAAACCAAAATTCTTCATTTCATTTTCGCCAGTATCATGTGCTAAGAAAGTCATATATTCGACCATTTCTGGGGTAATAGAACCTGACCCTGTCCATAAACCATCTCCTATATATTGACTGTCTGAGCCTTGGCCTCCAAAGAGATTTAATGGAACACAACTTCCAGTACACGCATCACCGCTTAGAGATTTTTTGATATTTCCTGTATTTAAAAGACCTGCAGTAGTTGTAACATTTTTATTCTGAGCCCAGATAAAATATGCGGATACATCCCAATCAGCTATTTTTGTTTCAAGGCCCATAGAAATTCTATATGTCTCAGTATCTTGAATATAGTTTCTATTCCCAGCTTCAAGTAATCTTCTACCTAACCAACCTACTGCATATCCGCCAGGGTAGTTTGCATCATTACAAGCTTTACCTTCAACCGAAAGACCAGTTAAATCACAAAACTCTAATCCAAAAGGGTTATAAGGGTTATTTCTTGAAATGCCCTCACTTCCACCAAAATCACCAAATCCATAAAATAATGGCATTGGGGCCAATAACTGATCTGACACCCTATTTTGATAAACACCAAATAAAGTTACTGAAGTATCATCTGCTATTTCAAATGTTCCTTTAGCGAAAAAGTTTTTTCTCTCATTTGGGGTCTCTACATAATTATATGGATTATAATTAAAACGATCATCAGGGCTTGTCCAGCATCTAAAGTCACTAGGGGAAGATCCTGAAGTACCCTCATTTGGTTGAAAATTACTACAACCTGGTACAACATCTCCATATGCTAATCTACCTTGTGGAGTTCCTGAGGATCCACCAAAACTAGGTCTTGCAGCTGTTTCTTCTCTTTCCCAATTACCTAATTCATGAACATCAACATATGAAGCACCCATAATAAATGATCCACCATCAAATGTTGATCCCATACTAATTGAAAAATTATCGGCTGCTCCACCACCATCAAAATATTCTCCTCTTTGAAAGGAAACATCCAAACCATCATATGAATCTTTAGTAACTATATTTATAACCGCACCAATAGCATCTGAACCATAAATAGATGATGCACCATCTTTAAGAACCTCTACCCTCTCTACTGCTGCAGTTGGTATTGTATTAATATCAACGGAACCATCTGCTCCTTGACCACTATTAACCCACCTTCTTCCATCAACAAGAACAAGAGTTCTTTGCGAGCCAAGATTTCTAAAATCTATTCTAACTGAACCATCTCCACCATTATTATAATTTCTATTTAAGCCTGAACCTTGTCCGGGAAGCTCTAATAGAACTTCACCAATAGAAATTTTACCAGATAAAAGAATATCTTCTTGGTCAACTATAGAAACAGGCGAAAAGCTATCTGTTGCCGTAGTCTTAATTCTAGAGCCTGTAACAATAATTTCCTCTACTACATCAACTTCATTTTGAGCATATAGCTCAAAGCAAAGTGAAATTAGAAAAACAAAAATAAAAGTATGAATTGCTTTATTGATTTTTTTAAAATATAGCATATGACCCCCATCATTTTTTTATTTTAAATCAAATAGATAATAGCATTCATATATGTTTTATGTCAATTTTATGACATTTAAAAATAAACAATAAATAAGATAAAATTAAGGTATAATTAATCAAATATTAGGATAAATAAGGTTAATAATGGTTAAAATAGATAAAAATACAGGTGAATCTTTTGTAAAAATTCTTGAAATTATGTCTGCTTTAAGAGATCCAAAAACAGGATGCGAATGGGATAAAGATCAAGATTCTAACAGTATAAAAAGTTACTGTATTGAAGAGGCTTACGAAGTTGTTGAAGCAATAGAAAATAATGATAATGACGCTTTATGTGAAGAATTAGGAGATTTATTGTTTCAGGTTATCTTTCATACTGAAATTAATAATGAAAAAGGTAATTTCAATATGATAGATGTAATTGATAATTTATCTAAAAAATTGATACGAAGACATCCGCATGTATTTGAAAAAGATTCTAATACAAACTCAAAAAAACAAATTGAAAAAAATTGGAACAATATCAAGAAGAAAGAAAGAATAGCTAAAGGCAACACTGGTATGCTTGATGATATACCAAAAAATTTTCCTGCTATGATTAGATCATTGAAGTTACAAAAAAGGGCCTCCGAAAATGGTTTTGATTGGAAAAACCCCAATGATGCCTTTAAAAAAATAGAGGAAGAAAAAAAAGAGCTTGAAATTGCATTAATTCAGCAAGAAAATGAAAAAATAGAAGAAGAAATTGGTGATTTAATTTTCTCTGTTATAAATTTATCACGTAAATTAAAAATTGACCCTGAAAATGCGTTGAGAAAAACAAACAGTAAATTCAAGGCAAGAATAAATTATATTGAAAAAGCACTTAAAAAAGAAAATAAAAAATTTGATCAAAGTAATTTAATTGAATTAGAGAAATTATGGAATGAGGCAAAGATAGATATTAAACAGGTAAAATAGTAGAAATTGCATTTTTATAGACTAATTGAATATTATTTGAACCTTTTAATGTTAAAGTATTGGAATCAGAAGAAGTGATTGTTCCTTCAAGTTTTATGCCGCTAATTAGAAAAATTGTAACTAACTTATAATGATCTATTAAATCATTGATAAAGCTCTCTTCATCTAATTCTGACATGCTTTCCTTGATAGTATCTAACATATTTAATATATACCGTGGGACTTTATTTTTAAAAAATTAATAATATAAATTCAAATTATTGATATTTTAAATATTAGTAATAATTGGCGCTTACTCTAAATAATTGCTCAACTTCATGAATTTTCTCAGGAATAGAAAAAATTGTCACATAATCACCCTCTTTTATTTTGGTGTCACCCCTTGGCATAATTATCTTTTTATCTCTTAAAATGCCTCCAATCCTTAAACCATTTTCTAAATGAAGTTCCTCTATTGTAGGGCCAACTAACTCGGATGATGATGAAACTTCCCCTTCAATTATTTCTGCGGAACCATCTGATAAAGTATATATATTTCTGATATGCCCCCTTCTAACATGCCTTAAAATAGATGATACAGTTATAGCTTTAGGATCTAAAAAATCACCGATATCTACTGATCTTATAAGACCTTGAAAATCCTTATTATTTAGAAGCGCTATAACCCTGTCACAACCATCACTTTTTGCAAATGCGGCAGAAATAAAATTAGTTTCATCGCTGTTTGTTAAACTTATTAGAATATCTGCATTCGATATTTCAGCTTCATTTAAAATATCTTTATCCATTCCCGATCCAAGTATAACAAAGCTCTTATCAAATTTATCTGATAGGTCCTCTGCAGTGTTTTCATCTTTTTCAATTATACGCAGAGATATATTATCTATTTTATTTTCTATTAACTTTCCAACCTCTTTGCCAATTGAACCACCGCCAACTAAAACTATCCTTCTTGCTTGTTCATTTTGATAACCAAAAATTGATAGGGTTCTAGCAGCAAAATCACTTGGACAAATTAGATACGCTAGATCACCTTCTAATAATTTATCATTAAATTTTGGAGTAATGATATCATAATTTCTTCTTAGACCAACTATGACTGTATTTAAATCAGGAAACAATTCAGTTAATGAACCTATTTCAGCATTTTTTATAGGACAACCCTCATTTATTTTTATACCTAAAAATCTCAAATTATTATCGCCAAAAGGAACATTTTCAAAGGCTCCTGGTAACTCAAACCTTCTAAAAACCGATTTAGCAACCTCTTTTTCTGGAGATATTATTATATTCACTGGTAAATTAGAGCTTGTAAATAAATCTTGATAAGAAGGATTCAAGTAAGATTTGTCCCTTACTCTTGCTATTCTTTTAGGAACCTCAAATAGAGAATGCGCAACTTGACAAGCCATCATATTTATCTCATCAGAAGGAGTTACTGAAATCAACATTTCAGCTTCTGAAGCTCCGGCTTCACCTAAAATATCTGGATGTGCTCCATGACCAACAATTCCTCTAATATCAAGTTTATTACCAAGTTTTTCAATTAATCTTTTTGATGAGTCAATAATAGTTACTTCATTGCCAATTTGAGATAATTTTTCAGCAATAGCTCTCCCGCTTAACCCAGCACCACAAATAATGATCTTCATTTATATTCCAATTATGTTTTTATTATTTACTAATTAAACTTTGTAATTTTTTCTTAGGCCCAATATTTAGATCACTTAACTTTCTATGCAAAGCTGATCTATCCATACCTATAAATTTAGCTGTTTTACTTATGTTTCCATTAAAATTATTAATTTGAGCTATTAAATATTTTTTTTCAAAATCAGCTCTTGCGGAACGTAAATCCATTTCTAAATCTATAACAAGGAATTTATCCAAAATACTTCTCCTTAGAATATGTTGCTTCATTACAACAAAAATTTATAGTTGTCACTATTTTCGTTTATGAATCAATTTTGGGAAAATGACTTGTGGTTCCTTAATCTTCAATCCTGATTTAACAGAAAAACTAGGTTTTAAGTTAATAAAAGATCTTTCTTTTGAGCTAATATTCAGAAAATCTAAGAGTTTATTAGAACCATCCACAATAACAGGTTGTAATAATATTGAGGTAATACGAAGGATCTCACAAGTAACCCATAAAACAGTATGCATTCTATCGGGATTATCTTTATCAAGTTCCCATGGCTTTTGATCACTAAAATATTTATTGGCCAAGGAAATAATATCAAAAATAGAATTTAAATAAGAATGGATCTGATATTCATCCATACATTCAAGAGACTGTTGGTATAGGTCATATGCATTATTCAATAAAGATAAATCGATGTTATTGAGGTCACCTTTATTAGGTATTTTTCTATCACATTTTGAAAATACCATCTTAAGACATCTTTGAGACAGATTTCCTAAATCATTTGATAATAAAGCATTTGAGTGATTGACAATAAGTTCATGGCTATAATTACCGTCATTACCAAATGGTGTTGCTGAAAGTAAGTAGAACCTTAATTGATCGACTCCATAAAGATCCAATAAGTCAATAGGGTCAACAGTATTTCCAACGCTTTTTGATATTTTTTCACCCTTATTAAGAAGAAAGCCATGAGAAAAAATCATTTTAGGAACATCTAATCCAGCTGAAAAAAGAAATGCAGGCCAATAAACTGCATGGAATCTAGTAATATCTTTTCCAATAAGATGGATATCAGCAGGCCAAAATCTATCGAAAGATTTACCTCCCTCGCACCAATCAAGCGCGGAAATATAATTAGTTAATGCATCAAGCCATACATAAATGGAGTGCTCTTTATTCTCTTCAACCGGAATACCCCAAGAAATATTTTTTCTTGAAATAGAAATATCCTTGAGGCCGGATTTAACAAAATTTCTTATTTCATTCATTCTCGAATTTGGAAGTATAAAACTCTTATTGCTTTCATAGAGTTCTAATAATTGTTTTTCATATTTAGATAATTTAAAGAAATAACTCTCTTCATCTATCCACTCAACTGAATTGCCATTAGGTGACAAATATGAATCGTTATCAGATTTTATCAATTCTTCTTCGTTATAAAATGCCTCATCTCTGATTGAATACCATCCAGAATATTGATCGAGATAAATATCCCCTTTATCAGAGAGGTTCTTCCAAATTGAATGGACATTTTTTCTATGTCTATCGTCAGTTGTTCTTATAAAATCATTATTGGAACAATTTAAAGACTTAGCTAATTCAATAAATTCTTTTGATACTTTATCGACATAATCTTTAGGTTTAATACCTAAATCTTTTGCCTTTTGTTGAACCTTTAAGCCATGTTCATCAGTTCCGGTTAAAAAGAAAACATCATAACCATCCAATCTTTTAAATCTTGCAATTACATCAGCGGCTATTACCTCATAAGCATGACCTATGTGGGGAGAGCCATTAGTATAGGATATTGCAGTGCTAATATAGAATGGATTAGTCATCAGTTTTTCTCAAATATATATTGATTTCTTAATTAATAAAATTAAGTCTAAAATAATATGATTATTTAAATTATTATATTTTTTTCCCTCATAATAAATTTTTTGAATCTCTTCTCTAACATGAAAAAATTTATCTATTTTTTCTTTTTCTTGGTTATGTCCTGCTAGAGCGAATTCACTAATTAATTTATCGATCTTTATAATTGATAACTCGAAAAACAAATCTAATTTATTTGATCGTCTAAGAAAACTCTCTAATTCATATAAATCTTCGTCAGAGTATTCATTAAATAGTTTTCTTATCTTTAAATTTATTTCTTGCGAATCTTCCTTTATTAACTCTAAAGCTCTTCCAACACTCCCATTAGATAAATCTATTATTTCGCTTAGATCATATACTTCATCAAGTGAAATTTTTGTTTTAAGAAAATTTTCAATTTCATCATTTGAGAATTTTCTAAATTGAAGATTTAGACACCTTGATTTTATTGTTGGAAGTATTGAATCTTTGTTATGAGAAATAATAAAAAAAAGACTATTTCGCGGAGGCTCCTCGAGTATTTTTAAGAGTGCATTTGTAGAATTTATGTTCATTTCGTCAAGAGAGTCTATAATACAAATCTTATAACCTCCTAAGATAGGAGTATGGTTAAAAAAATTGATACAGTCTCTTACTTGATCGATCTCTATTAATGATTTTTCATTTTCGATATCTTTTTTAAGAACTATAAAATCCGGATGACTGTTACTCTCAATTAACTTAGAAGATTTTTCAGAATTATCTATATTCATATTTTTCTTTAAAGAATCTGACAAAATATATTTTGCACACCTATAAGCAAAAGTTGCTTTGCCTAAACCTTTTACTCCACTTAGAAGATAAGCATGATGCAATTTATTGGTATTTATTGAATTAAGCATAAATTCTTGAATATTGTTATTTCCAATAAAATTAGATGTTTCTTTTGCAGGGTTATCCAATTTAACTATTCCTCTTATTTATTAGCTATAAGGTTATCAATAACATTTATAATTAAATTATTAATTTCCTGTTCATTAATTGAAGCATCAATAACAACACAACGATCTTTATTTTTTTTTGCTATTTCCAAAAATGCACTCCTAATATTGTTATGAAAATCAATATTATAACTTTCAAATCTATTCTCTTGGTTAGATCTATCAAGGGACCTTTTAAGTCCTTCCTTAGGATCGATATCTAAAACAAAAGTTATATCAGGCTCAATGTCTCCAATTATTATTTTTTTTAATTTTTCCATCTTATCAATACCTAAATTGTGAGCTACTCCTTGATAAGCGTATGTTGAGTCATAAAATCTATCACAAATTACATTCTTTCCTGAATTAAGAGCAGGTTCAATGACTTGAATTAAATGCTCATATCTTGAAGCCCACATTAATAGGGCCTCAGACATAGGAGTCCACTTTTCTACCTCTCCGGTAGTAAGTAAATCTCTAAGAATCTCAGCAGAAGGGGTTCCTCCAGGTTCTCTAGTTTTAACTGTTTCAAAATTTAAATTGTCTAAGTAATCTTTTAATAAATTAACTTGAGTTGACTTACCTGAGCCATCCCCTCCCTCAAAAGTTATAAATAAATTATTCATCTTTATATAATAAATAATCAAAAGATTTTATAAAACCAGAAAAGAGATTAACTTTATTAATATTTTCTGCAGCAAATAAATTTAATTCGATACTCTTTCTTCCCGGGATAATAACTTCCATAGAGCCAACAATATCACCTTTGTTTATTGGAGCATACAAAGGTTCAAAATATTTATATTCAATTCTAATGCTCCTTCTTCCAGGTATATCAAGCAATAAATCTAAATCATTAGCTACAATTAATGGTAAGTTATTTGTCTTTCCCTTCCAAACTGTTGCATAGTCAATTATTTGGTTATCTTTAAAAATGGAATAGCTCTTAAATCCTCGATATCCGTAATTAATCAATCTAGTTATTTCATTAGTTCTTTCATCGACATTATCTAAACCTGTAACTATACCAATTAGCCTTCTATCATTTTTTTTTGAAGATACAATTATGCCAAAACCTGACTCACTTGTATAACCAGTTTTTAATCCATCGACCCCAAGATCAGATTTTAATATATTATTTCTGTTATATTGAGTGATATTATTCCATGTAAAAGATCTATCGGCGAAAAAACTATAATATTCCGGAAAATCAGAAATAATAAATTTAGAAAGCCTTACTAAATCTTCTACCGTAGTGTAGTGATCAATATCATGAAGTCCGGATGAATTTTTAAAATTAGAATTACTTAAACCCATTTCCAAGGCATAGTAATTCATCTGCTGAGCAAAACTTTCCTCAGAACCAGAAAGTGCCTCAGCAACTATAACGCAAGCATCATTACCTGAAGATACAACAATTCCTTTTATTAAATTCTCAATAGATATTTCTGTTTCTAGTTCTGCATATATTGTAGAGCCTTCTTTTTGATAAGCATTTCTTGATACAGAGAATTTATCTTCTAATGAGACTATACCCTTATCCAATGAGTCAAATAAAATGTATAATGTCATTAATTTTGACATTGATGCAGGGTAAATCTTTTTATCTTCATTTTTTGAAAATAGAACTTGATTTGTATCAAAATCCATTAAAAGAACATTTTTTGCAGAGGAGTCAAACGAGAACAAGGCCTGACAATTAAAAGCAAATAATAAAAATATTAAAGATAGATTTAATTTAGTTTTCATTTTTCAAAATTTTAGTATCCTTAATGCCAATAAAACTAATGGTCTCTTGAAGCTTACTAACATATTCTTTTCGATAATAAGGTCCAATAGACAATTTATAAAAGCGATTATTATTTATTTCTTTTTTCTCAATATTTAGTTTCGTAAAACTTTTTAAACTTTGTTTAAGTTTATTAACATTTTTAATATCGGTGAAACTTCCAATAGCTAATGAATATGTTTCATTTTTGTTTGAATATTTGTTTATATTAGATTGATTAATATATTTCTTTTTTGAAATTACATTTCCATATTTATCATAAATATTAGCCATAGCAAAATATTGTACCCTTACTCTTTGTGTACCTTTTTCTTTAAATCCCAATAATTCAGCTGCCTTCATCGATAAATCAATAATCCTGTCTTTTGCAAATGGACCGCGATCGTTAACTCTCATTATTAATGATTTATTATTATCCAGGTTTGTAACTTTAACTTGAGATGGCAAGGGCAGAGTTTTATGGGCAGCACTAACTTTATACATATTAAATATCTCTCCATTAGCTGTGGGTCTTCCATGGAATTTTCTTCCGTACCATGATGCTACACCTATTTCATCGTAATCCTTTTTTTCTCTCGGATAATAGATTTTATTATCAATCAAATAAGGATCACCAATTTTATAAATCCCTCCATAAAATGAATTATTGTTGCTTTTATATTTTTGATTAGAATTATTTGATGTACAACTAACTAATATAAATATTAAAACAAACGTTATGAATCTGAATAAAAACATATATCTAGAATTATTATCAGGATTCGTTATTTAAAATATTTAGATATTTGAAAGATATGCAATTTAAACAAATAAAAATTCCTACAAATAATATAAATATTAATACTGTGGTTGAAGGTTCTGGTACGCCCCTATTTTTTATTCATGGTTGGCCTGAAAGTTTTTATAGTTGGAGACATCAAATAAAATTTTTTTCTGCACTAGGATATAGAGTTATTGTTCCTGATGTACGTGGGTATGGTTCTTCTGATAAACCAGAAAATACATCTGATTACTCTATGAAGAAAATTACAGCTGATTTAATTGGAATACTCGACTATCTAGGTGAAAATAAAGCGCATATAGTTGGACATGACTGGGGAGCGCCAATCTCATGGTATACTAGCTTATTATATCCTGAAAGAATTTTATCAGTTTCTGGGCTTTCAGTTCCACACTCATTCCTAGGCAATGAAATTAAACCAACGGAAATGCTTAAAGAGCTTTATAAAAATAATTTCTTTTACATATTATATTTTCAAGAAGAAGAGGTTGCTGAAAAGGAATTTGAAAAAAATATGAAAAACTCTCTAAAATTAATCTTTTCAAATTCAGATTATCAAGGAATGTTAAAAAATATTGAAACAATGATTAATCAAAAAAAATTAAAAGGAGATGGCTTTTTAGATGGCATGAAAAACTTTGAAACTTTACCGAAGTGGTTGAATGAAGCTGATTTAATATTTTATACCGATCAATTTGTAAATAGTGGTATGAGAGGCCCCTTAAATAGATATAGATGTATAGATTTAGATTGGGAGGAATTAAATTATCTTTCAAATGAAAAAATTTCTAAACCGTCTTGCTTTATTACTGGCGATCTAGATCCAGTAAACTTTATGGTCTTAAATGGTTTAAAGTCCTCAGGACAGGATAAGCCTGATGACGAGCTATTTAAAGATCACATCAATAAAAATTATTCTGATTTAAGAGAATTGCAAATAATAAAAGAATGTGGTCATTGGACTCAACAAGAAAAACCGAATGAGGTAAACAAGATTTTGATGGACTTTTTAGATAAAATATAATCATTAATTAAATACCTGCGGAGGGGTGGCCGAGTGGTTGAAGGCACTGGTCTTGAAAACCAGCAGGCGGGCAACCGTCTCGGGGGTTCGAATCCCTCCCCCTCCGCCAAAAAAAAAATGAAAAAAGAAATAGAAGAAATAGTAACAGAACTTTGCTCACCTAATGGTGAATTTCCAACAGAAAATATCGAAGTAAACGGATATGAGTATTTAACATTTGATTGGGGGCCAAAAACTCTTTTTGAATATTTTAATCTTTATAAAGATCATAAAGACAAGGAAATGATTGTTTATGAAGATGAAAGATGGACATATAGAGAGGCTTATAAATTTTCATCAGCTTTTGCTAATTCTTTGATTAATGACTTCGGAGTAAAAAAGGGAGACAGAATTGCCATAGCATCAAGAAATTACCCAGAATGGATTTTTAGCTTCATAGCAATAACTAGTATTGGAGCTATTGCTGTTCCAATGAATAGTTGGTGGACATCCAAAGAACTTGAATATGGTATTGAAGATAGTGACTCTAAAATACTGATAGTTGATGAAGAAAGATTAAATAGAATTAAAAGTCTCTCTAAAAAAATTAATCTTAAGATTATTGTTATAAGACCAGATAATAAAAATCATAAAAATAATTGGATATCATACTCGAGAAAATATCTTTCTGAAAAAATGCCAATATTTGATATCAATCCTGTTGATGATGCAACAATCTTGTATACTTCTGGATCAACAGGATATCCAAAGGGAGTATGTTCGTCACATAGGTCTATTATTTCTACTTTACTTCAGTGGATGGTGGTTGCTACAGCAAGAAACATTAAGGATAGTATAATAGCTAATGAAGAGATACAGCCTTCATGTCTTTTAACTGTACCCTTATTTCATGTCACTGGTAGTCATGCACAGTTTATGCTTTCATTTCTATCAGGAAGGAAGATGGTTATAATGTATAAATGGGAATCAGAAAAAGCATTATCTTTAATAGAAAAAGAAAAAATAACGACACTTAATGGTGTTCCAACTATGACATTAGAACTTATGCGTGATGAAAATAGAAAAAAATATGATTTATCATCACTAAAGGAGCTTTCTGGAGGAGGAGCAGCAAGACCATCTTCTCATGTAAAGGAATTAAAAAATGAATTTCCTAATGCCATTCCTGGTTTGGGCTATGGATTGACAGAAACCAATGCTGCCGGCGCTGTAATATCTGGCGATGATTATCTTAATAGACCTGGCTCTACTGGAAAACCAACACCTCCATTAACTAAAATTAAGATTGTTGATAGCAATAACAAAGAATGTAATGAAAATGAAGTCGGCGAGGTATGGATAAAATCAATAACTAATTTTAGTAAATATTGGAATAATGAAGAAGCAACAAATGAAGCATTTTTTAATGATTGGTTCAGATCAGGCGATTTAGGTTATCTGGACGAGGATAATTTTTTATATATAGTTGATAGAGCTAAAGATATAGTTATTAGGGGTGGAGAAAATATTTCGTGCCTTGAAGTAGAAGATGCAATTAATAAACACCCTAATATCATTGAAGCAAGCGTCTATGGCATTCCTGATGAAAGATTAGGAGAAAAACTCTGCTGTTCAATTTCATTAAAAGAATTAAATAATTTTAATGAAAGTGCATTCAATAAATATCTTAAAGATTACATCGCTAATTTTAAAATACCTGAATATTATGATTTACACGAAGATAAACTTCCAAGAACAGCTTCGGGTAAAATTTATAAATTAAGATTGAGAGATGAAACCAAAGCAAAATTGAATATTACTGACTAAATATCCGAAAAGTTGCAGATGCTGCAGCTACCTCTTCCTCATTTTCATTGCGTAAAATTGACTCTGTAAATCCGATCGATTTACCAATCTTTATAACATTACCTTCTCCATAAAAAAGTCCAGGAGATGCAGAGGCTAAAAAAATTGTTTTAAGTTCAATTGTTGCATGTTTATTATCATGCATTGTATGAAGCGCATGGCCGCATAACATATCTAATGCAGTGGACAAAATACCGCCGGTTATTACATTATTTCTATTGGCAAAGCGATTATCGAATTTATATTTGTGAATTACATGGCCTTTTTCTATTTTTATATGCTCTCTATCTAATAATTCTCCAATAGGCGGTATAATAGTTAAGTCTTTCATATGAATTTCCTTTTTTTGATATTAATAAGATAATTTGTTTTTTTAAAAAAGAAGATATTTGCTCCTTTTAGTAAGTTGATGTATGTCTAAGAAAACCAAACTGAGAAAAAAAATGACTTTTGGAAGAAAATTTTATGAACCATTAGCTGATGGTGCTCCGAAACCTAAATCAGAAATAAATAATGATTTAGAAAGAGTAATTCATTTCTTTCCTCCTCATTTAAAAAAAGTTACAGATAAGTTAGATGAAATTTCAAAAAAATCAGATGTTATACTTGGTAATCTAGAAGATGGAATTTCTCCTAAAGATAAAATTAAAGCAAGAAAAGAATTTGTTAAAAAATCAAAAAAAATAAATCTCAGAAATACAGGCTTATGGACTAGAGTAAATGCTATATCAAGCGAGTGGTTTTTAGACGATATATCTTTTCTTATAAAAGAATTGGGCAATTCTTTAGATGTTATTATGCTACCAATGATAAATACTCCTGAAGAAATTCTATTTGCTGATAGAATTATTGCTCTTAACGAGGCCCAAAATAAGTTAAAAAAACAAATTAAAATCCATATAATTCTTGAAACAGCGGAAGGCGTTATGAATGTAGAATCTTTAGCTGCTTGTAGCCCTAGGCTTCATGGATTTAGCTTAGGTCCGGCAGATCTTGCAGCATCAAGAGGCATGAAAACCGTAAGAGTTGGAGGAAGTCATCCCGATTACGGTATTTTATCTGACCCAAAAGATAAAATAACAAAAAGAAAATTTATTCAACAAGATCTTTGGCACTATTCCCTATCTAAAATGATAGACGCTTGTGCGTCAAATAATATAAAAGCCTTTTTTGGTCCTTACGGAGATTTTGATGATACTGAAGGATGTGAAATACAATTTAGAAATGCTTTTATTCTTGGATGTCATGGAGCATGGTCCCTTCATCCATCACAAATTGATATCGCAAAAAAAGTTTTTTGTCCGAGTGAGGATGAAGTCAAAAAAGCAGCAAAAATTATCAAAGCGATGGGTGATGGAACTGGAGCTGTAAAAGTTGATGGTAAAATGCAAGATGAAGCGACTGTAAAACAAGCTAATGTAATTATTGAATTAGCTAAAAAAATTAAAAAAAAGGACCCTAAACTATCAAAGAATTTTTCTAAGCATTTAAATTGATAGGTTTGTTAATTTAGGAATAATAATACTTACAAATTATAAGAAAAAGATTAAGGTAGACTATATCTTATTGGATGTTCTGGAGAATATTATGGAAAGAGACGCTAAGTTCAAAATAGGTGAAATAGTTAAACATAGATTTTTATCATTTAGAGGTGTAATTTTCGATGTTGATCCAACATTTAATAATACAGAAGAGTGGTGGTTATCTATTCCTGAAGATATGAGACCAAAAAAAGATCAGCCATTTTATCATCTATTAGCAGAAAATGAAGTAACAGAATATGTCGCATATGTATCTGAACAAAATTTACTTTTTGATGAAACTGGTGAGCCAGTTAGACACCCTCAAGTCAATGAAATTTTTGGCACTTTTAAAAATGGTTGTTACAAAATTCAATCCAACAAAATGCATTAAAGGTTTTTTTAATTTTGATAAAAGATAGAAGACCTTACTTTATAAGAAATTTAATAGAAAATTATTATAAATTTTGGACTTATTATTTTATAAAACCCCAATTGAGATCTGTTGGTAAGAATCTTGATATCAACAAACCTTGGAATTTAGATATATATGGAGATAATATTTTTATAGGGAATAATGTTCACTTTAGAACTTCAAAATATATTATAACGCAAATTTGTTCATGGAATAGAAATGATGCTAATGCAAAAATACTGATTGGTGATAATGTTTTAATATCTCCTGGAGTAAGAATATTAGCAGCTGAAGAAATCTCAATAGGCAATAATGTAATGCTAGCAAGCAATGTTTATATAAGCGATGCAGATTGGCATAATGTTTATGATAGAATTGAAACACCAGGTAAAAGTAAAAAAATTATAATAAAAGAAAACGCTTGGATAGGTGAAGGATCCAAAATTTCTAAAGGAGTAACAATTGGAGCGAATTCAATTATTGGTTTAGGATCAATAGTGACATCGGATATTCCAGATAATAAAATATACGCTGGCAATCCTGCAAAACAAATTAGATCAATTGATATCGATAAAAAAATAAGAAAAAGAGAAGAGCTTTTTATTTCTGATAACTATAATAAATTAATGAAATATTTACTTAAAGAAGATCTTAAAGATAATTCATTTTTAGATTGGATTAGAGCTCTAATATTTCCAAAAAGAGGTGATTAATAAATAGATTTAACCTTTTCCTCACTTATTCCCCATTCCATTAAAGCAGTTTCATTGTGCTCACCATTTATAGCTGAAGGACCATTAATTTTTGACTCTGTTCTTGAAAATCTTGGCGCAACATTTGGTTGAACAACTCCATCAATTTCTACAAATGTTTCCCTATCAATATTATGTTGGTGTTTTGGTGCCTCATTTATTGAAAGTACAGGACTAAAACATACATCTGTTCCTTCCATCAAATTACACCATTCATCTCTTGTTTTTGTTTGAAAAATATCTTCAATTTTATCTTTTAAAAGAGGCCATTTTTCACGGTTCATTTGATCATCAAAGTCAGGATCTTGAATATTCGCTTTTTCTAATAATAATGCATAAAATTGTGGCTCAATTGATCCAATGGAAATATATTTTTTATCCTTAGTTTCGTATACATCATAAAAATGAGCGCCGGTATCTAATAAATTAGAACCACGTGTGTTTTGCCAAATTTTTGAACTTGTAAAACCATAAAACATAGACATTAATGAAGCCGCACCATCAGTCATAGCACAATCTACAACTTGACCTTCGCCAGAGCTATTAGCCTCATGTAGAGCCGCTAACATTCCCATGGCAAGATAAAGCGCTCCTCCGCCAAAATCACCAATAAGATTTAAAGGTGGTACGGGTTTTTCTCCTTTTCTCCCAATAGCATCCAATGCTCCAGTAAGGGAAATATAATTAATATCATGACCTGCAGCTTGAGATAGACTTCCATGCTGACCCCATCCGGTCATCCTCCCGTAGACTAATTTCTTGTTAACTTTAAAGCAATCTTCAGGTCCAAGACCCAGACTTTCCATTTTGCCTGGTCGCATTCCCTCTTGAAGTATGTCAGCCTTGGAGACCAGATCAAGACAAATATCTAGATGATGTGGATCTTTCAGATTAAGTACAACGGATTTTTTTCCACGTCCTTCTATTATGTGTTTTGATCCTCCTTTTGGAGATCTATCTATTCTTAACACTTCAGCACCCATATCAGCCAAAAGCATGCCACAAAAAGGGCCAGGCCCTATTCCAGCAAATTCAAGTACTTTTACTTTATTTAATGGTCCACTCATATTTTCTCCCTTAGTTGCTTTCCTGATCTATACTAATATTATGTTCAGTAATTTTTTTTCTCAATGTATTTCTATTTAAACCTAATAACTCAGCAGCTTTCAATTGATTGCCATTCTTATTTTTTAAAACCTCCAAAAGTAAAACCTTTTCAAGTTCAGTTACAAAATAGTTATATACATCTCCCTGATGCTCTTTGTTAATTTTATTTATATTTCTTGAAAGATAATTTTCTAAAATTTTTGAAAATTGATTGTCAGTATCTAACATTTGCTGATCAAGCTTTTGGAGATTCAATATTTCTTCGGTGAGATCTTCATTCATTATATTTTCATCTGTATAAAGAGCACATAATTTCAGAATAAAATTTTCAAGTTCTCTTACATTACCCGGCCATTGATATTTCTCTAAAATTTGAAAAGATTCAGTAGTAAATTTTTTTGGCTCAAGTTTTAGATCTTTTGCTTTGTCTAAAAAATGATTAACTAATTCTGGAATATCTTCTTTTCTTTCTCTAAGCGGAGGTATGCTAATTGGGACTACATTGAGTCTATAAAACAAATCTTCTCTAAATTCACCTTTCTCAATAAGATTAGAAAGATTCTTATGTGTTGCAGCTATAATTCTTATATCTGCTTGAATTTTTTCTTTCCCTCCAATTGGCGTAAACTCACCCTCCTGTAAGACCCTTAACAACCTAGTTTGAGCATCTATAGGCATATCACCAATTTCATCTAAAAATAGCGTTCCCTTTTCGGCTAATTTAAATTTACCATCGCTCTTTTGATGAGCGCCTGTAAAAGATCCTTTTTCATGTCCAAAAAGTTCACTTTCAATCAAATCATTAGGAATGGCAGCCATGTTGAGAGCTATGAAAGGCTTTTCTGACCTTGCGCTATATTTATGTAAGGCTTTAGCTACCAATTCCTTTCCTGTACCGCTCTCGCCATAAATCATAATAGTAAGGTCATTTTGCGATAACCTTGCTATAGATTTGTATAAATCTTGCATAGCAGTTGATCTACCAACAATAAGCTGTTTTTCAGATTCATTTCTTATTTTTGTTTTGTTTTTAAGATTTTGTTTACTTTCTAATGCTTTCTTGATCAGCTTTTGAAGCTCATCTAAATCAAATGGCTTGGGCAAGTACTCATAAGCTCCTTGTTTTGTTGCAGAAATTGCTGTTTGTAAATTATTTTTCGCACTAACTACAATTACAGGTAGATTCTCCCTGTATTCAACTATTTGAGGCAAAATATCAAAAAGTTCCCCATCAGGAAGCATCACATCAGTAATCAATACATCCCCCTTATTGCTTTCGATTAATTTCCATAGCTCTTTAAGGTTAGTTGCGATAAAAATTTCATAACCCAAGTCTTGAAGATATCTAGAAGTGACTAATCTAATAGACTCGTCATCCTCAGCTATTATTAAAGTTTTGTTACTCATATTATAACTCCGACATTAATCTAATAATAAATTTTGTTCTTTGATCAGTTAAATCAAGCTCAATAGTTCCATTATGATCACTCACTATTTTGGAAACTATTGATAACCCAAGCCCACCTTGACCAATTTTCTTAGTACTTACAAATGGTTGAAAGATTTCTTGTGATATTGAGGCTGGAATACCTGGACCATTATCCATCACAGAAATTTTAATTGGTAATTTTATTCTTTCTTCACTTAATTTTTCTTTAATAATGAATCCATACTCATAATTAGTTGATAAGATAATTTCATTATCAGAGTCTGATTTATTACTAAATGCCTCTATTGAGTTTTTAATAAGATTAATAAATACTTGAATCAATTGATCTTCATTACCAATAACATCTGGAATTGAAGGATCAAATACTTCTGTTATTTTGATTTTCTTTTCACTTGAATTAATCATAACATCTTTAACATGTCGTAAA
>CACLNZ010000004.1 GCA_902608415.1 uncultured PS1 clade bacterium | reverse complement strand
TACAGGAATAGTTTACCATGCAAATTACTTAAAATTTGCTGAAAGAGGTAGGACAAATTTTTTAAGATTAATTGATATAAATCATTCCATGCTTATTGAATCAGACGATCCTTCATATTTTGTTGTTTATAAAATGGATTCAAGGTTTTTAGGCACAGCAAAAATTGATGATGTCTTAGAAGTGAGGTCCTCCTTTAAAGGTATCAATGGTCCAAGGCTAATAATTGATCAAGGTATATTTAAGGATGAGAAAAAAGTTTTTTCTGCTAATATAGAATTTGCACTTTTGGATAAGAATACAAAACCAAAAAGATTTCCTGAAGATATAAAATCAAAAATTGGAAAATATCTCAGTGAAAAATAATAATTGAGTTGATAATGCCTACCGAATTAATAAAAGCTTTTGATTTATATGTTATGTCACCAAAAATAGCTATTGCTGTATCTGGTGGTCTTGACTCAATGGTTTTAATGAATTTGGCTAATATTTCAAAAAAAATTAACTCCAAGAATGTTCATATTATCGTAATTGATCATAATCTTAGAAAGGGTTCAAAAGAAGAAGCGTTATTTGTAAAAGAAGAAGCTAGTAAATTAGGGTTTAGGTCAGTCATTTTGACCTGGAAAGGAAAAAAACCAACTTCAAAAATCCAAGAATCAGCTAGAAAAGAAAGATACAATCTTCTTTTTGATTATTGTAAAGAAAATCATATTTCAGATTTATTTCTTGGCCACCATCTAGATGATCAAATTGAGAATTTTATTTTTAGAATGTTTAGAGGCTCAGGAGTTGTTGGACTAACGTCCTTTTCAAACTTTTCTAATAGAGATGGCATTAATTTAATTAGACCATTAATCGAAATACCTAAGTCTGATTTATTGGTATTTGGAAAAAAACAAAAAATTAAATGGGTTGAAGACCCATCAAATTTAAACCTTAATTTTGATAGAATTAAGATCAGGAATGCACTTCAAAATTTTTATGATAGCGGTTTTGATAAAAAATTATTTTTAAAATCAATTAACAAGTTAAAATCTATAAATGAGGATATAGATTTTATTGCTGAAAGGTATGCCTCAAAATATATAGAAGTTCATGAAAATATTTTTGTAAGTATTAGAAAAGAATTTTTTATCAATACACCAAATGAAATTCAAATGAGAATTGTTAAAAACTGTATTAGGTTATTTGCTCCTGATAAGTTGTATTCCCCTAAGGATATGAAGATAATTAACTTACTGAAATGGATGAAAAAAAATTCAAATATTAAAGCAAAAACACTTGGCGGAACCTTATTCAAAAAAAATAATGATGAAATTATATTATATAAAGAAGTTAAAAATTTAAATGGAATTAAACCGATTGATATCTCAAGATCAGAATTTAAATGTTGGGATAACAGATTTTTAATTAGAGCAAATAAAAATTTTAATGGAAAAGTTTCTTATCTAGGTCCTGAAGGGGTAAAGGTTTTAAAGTCTAAGAAAATAGATATGAGTAAAGCAAAAAAGAATGCTCCAATTGCGGCAGTTTACAGTTCACCAGCTATTTGGAGCAAAAAACGCCTTATTTCAGCCCCTATTTTTGATTATTCTATTAATAATAAGGTAAATATTGAAATTAAAAAAATTGGATATATGCTCTAGTAATTCAAAAAAAAATACTTACTTATACTATCATATGTAAGTAAAAATTTTTAGATAGGTGTAAATTGAATAACGGTAACTTAAAAAACTTTTTAGTTTGGGCAATTTTAGCTTTTTCACTATTGGGGTTATATAATTTGGTTCAAGGACCAATAACAGGGCCTATCCAATCAGAAATAAGTTTTTCCCAGTTACTTGCAGAAGTCGATAATGGCAATGTGACAGATGTTGAGATATCTGGTGACTCAATATCAGGTCATTTTTCTGATGGAAGAGGTTTTTCTACTTTTGCGCCTTCTGATCCAACTTTAATACAAAGATTATATGATAAAGGTGTTGTAATAAACGCAAAACCAACTAAAGAGGGTGGTCCAACTTTATTAGGAGTGCTTATTTCATGGTTCCCTATGCTTCTTTTAATTGCAGTATGGATATTCTTTATGAGACAAATGCAAGGTGGCGGCGGAAAAGCCATGGGCTTTGGAAAATCAAAGGCTAAATTACTTAATGAGAAAAATGGCATTGTGACTTTTGATGATGTCGCAGGAGTTGAAGAGGCAAAGGACGATTTACAAGAAATCGTTGAGTTTTTAAAAGATCCATCTAAATTTCAAAGGCTAGGTGGAAAAATTCCTAAGGGTGCGTTATTAGTTGGGCCTCCAGGGACTGGAAAAACTCTATTAGCTAGAGCAATCGCAGGTGAAGCAAGTGTTCCTTTTTTTACAATATCAGGTTCTGATTTTGTCGAAATGTTTGTTGGTGTTGGAGCAAGTCGAGTTAGAGATATGTTTGAGCAGGCCAAGAAGAATGCTCCATGTATAATTTTTATTGATGAAATTGATGCTGTTGGTCGTCATAGAGGCGCTGGTTTAGGTGGTGGCAATGATGAGAGAGAGCAAACTCTTAATCAGCTTCTTGTTGAAATGGACGGCTTTGAAACAAATGAAGGTATTATTTTAATAGCAGCAACAAATAGACCTGATGTTTTAGATCCAGCTTTATTAAGACCTGGTAGGTTTGATAGACAAGTTGTTGTTCCAAATCCAGATATAATTGGTAGAGAAAAGATTCTAAAAGTTCATACTAGAAAAGTACCAATGTCTTCTGATGTTGATATTAGAACTGTTGCGCGTGGTACACCAGGTTTCTCAGGAGCTGACTTAGCCAATATTGTTAATGAGGCTGCTCTTCTTGCTGCAAGAAGAGGAAAGAGAATGGTAACTCATACTGAGTTTGAAGATGCAAAAGATAAAGTAATGATGGGCCCTGAAAGAAGGTCTATGGTTATGACTGATGACGATAAAAAGTTAACAGCTTATCATGAAGCTGGACATGCGCTTGTATCCATAAATATAGAATCTTCTGATCCTATTCATAAGGCTACTATAATTCCAAGGGGTAGAGCACTAGGAATGGTTATGCGATTACCAGAAAGAGATCAAATTTCAATTACCCGTGAGAAAATGTATGCAAACCTCGCTGTTGCGATGGGCGGAAGAATTGCCGAAGAAATAATTTTTGGTCACGATAAAGTTACATCTGGCGCATCTTCAGATATACAACAGGCAACGCAATTAGCTCGAGCAATGGTTATGCAGTACGGTATGTCTGATAAATTAGGTTTCTTAACTTATGGCGATAATGAGGAAGAGGTCTTTCTAGGTAGATCAGTTGCTAGACAACAAAATATGTCAGAAGAGATTCATAATTTAGTCGATGCAGAAGTAAGAACTATTGTTGATGAATCTTATGTAAAAGCCGAAAAAATTATTAAAGATAAGGAAAAAGACCTTCATACAATTGCTCAGGGTCTACTTGAGTATGAAACACTAACTGGCGATGAAATAAATGCTTTATTAGGTGGCGTAAAGCCATCACGTAACGATGACTCAGATAAAAGTGATTCTGAAAACCTTTCTGGATCTGTACCAAAAACGGGCAAGAAAACTGATAGTAATTCTAAACCTGGCCTTCAGGGCGCATAGCAAATAGGCTTTCTGATGGCTAAAAGTTTTTTTGGCACAGATGGTATAAGAGGAACAGTAAATACTGAGAGTCTAAATTCAGAAATTGCACTTAAGCTCGGACTTGCAGCTGGTAAAGTTTTTACTCGTGGAAATCATAAACATAGAGTCTTAATTGGCAAAGATACTAGAATATCAGGCTATATGCTAGAATCAGCATTAGAGTCTGGTTTCACATCATCTGGAATGGATGTGTTTCTTACTGGCCCAATACCAACACCAGCCGTTGCACATTTAACTCAAGCATTAAGAGCTGACTTAGGAGTAATGATAACAGCTTCTCATAATACTTATGAGGATAATGGCTTTAAACTTTTTGGCCCAGATGGCTATAAGCTTACCGACGAAAAGCAAACAGAAATAAATGAGTTAATGAATAGATCAGATATAATGAGTCTGCAGGATAAAAACCAAATAGGCGCTGCAAGAAGAGTCGATGATGCATTGTCGCGTTATATTGAATTTGCAAAAGCATCTTTTCCAAATTCTATGAGGTTAGATCATCTTAAAATCGTTTTAGATTGCGCAAATGGCGCTGCTTATAAGGTTGCGCCAATGATATTTTGGGAGCTAGGTGCTGATGTTATCGTTATAGGAGACAAACCTAATGGAAGAAATATAAATCAAGATTGTGGATCTACTAAAACAAAAGCTTTAAGAAAAAAAGTAAAAGATGAGAATGCCGATTTAGGGATTGCATTTGATGGAGATGGCGACAGATTAGCAATAATAGATGAAAATGGAGATCAAGTTAATGGAGACCATTTGCTTGCCATGATAGCATTATCACTTAAGAAAAAGAATTTGTTGAAAAGCAATAAAGTTATTTCAACAATAATGGCCAATCTATCACTAGAAAACTATCTTGATTCAATCGACCTTAAATTAATTAGAGCTAATGTTGGAGATAGATATGTAATTGAGGAAATGTTAAAAAGTGGTTCAAATTTTGGAGGTGAACCCTCAGGTCATTTAATAATTAATGATTTTTCAACCACTGGAGACGCTATTATTTCCTCATTGCAGGTTTTATCTTTAATGATTGAAGAGAATAAATCTATTTTGAATCTTACAAATCTTTTTCCTCTTATTTCTCAAAAACATTATGAGCATATATCTGATGATAAAAAAGATATTTCAGACTCAATTCTGGAAAACCTTTCAAAAGAAATGAAAGAAAAAATTGGAAACGAAGGAAGAATTATTATTAGAAAGAGCGGAACAGAGCCATTAATTAGAGTAATGATTGAAACTGATAATCAAAATCTAAGCAACGAAATATTAGATGAAATCAAAACATCTTTAGCTCTTTTATAATAAATTATTCTTTTGTTTTAAAATATCATTGACTAATATTATTATTAGTTATATCTCACTCTTGGGACACTCCTCCCCAACGAGGAGCAACTATCTGTAAGGGTAGACAAATGATAGAAAAACCGAAAAATAAGCCTGTATGCTTAAATTTTTCTTCTGGTCCATGTACAAAGAGACCTGGATGGTCAGTAGAAGTCTTAAAAAATGCATTATTAGGAAGAAGTCATCGATCCTCAGAAGGGAAGTTAAAACTTAGCACTGCGATTGATGAAACTAAAAGATTATTATCCATTCCTGAGAGTTATAAGGTAGGTATTGTTCCTGCTTCTGATACTGGAGCAATTGAAATGGCCATGTGGAATCTTCTTGGTTCAAGGCCTGTTGAAGTGTTGTCTTGGGAAGTTTTTGGAAAAGACTGGAAAAAGGATGTTCAAGAACAACTAAAAATATCAGGATCTATTTATCATGATGTTGAATTTGGTTTATTGCCTGATTTAGAAAATATTAATTTTGATAATGATGTCATTTTTACTTGGAACGGAACTACATCTGGAGCAAGAGTACCGAATGCTGATTGGATTCCTGATAATAGACATGGCGTAACTTTATGTGATGCAACATCTGCTGTTTTTGCACAAGACTTGGATTGGTCTAAACTGGATGCAACAACATTCAGCTGGCAAAAAGTTTTAGGAGGTGAAGCTGCGCATGGTATTCTAATTTTAAGCCCAAAAGCTGTAAACCTTCTTGAAAGTTATACTCCTGAGTGGCCAATTCCGAAAATATTTAGGCTAACAAAAGATCAGAAATTAATTGAAGGTGTTTTTAGAGGTGAAACATTAAATACACCATCAATGTTATGTGTTGAAGATTATTTAGATGTACTTAAGTGGGTAGATAGCATAGGTGGATACAAAGGAACTATTGAAAGAGCCGATAAAAATTTTTCAATTATTAAAGATTGGGTAGACCAAAGCGATTGGTTAACTTTTCTATGTGATGATGATGCAAATTTATCTAATACATCTGTATGTTTGAAATTTTCTAATGAATTATCTGAGCTTAGTGAAGATGACCAAAGAAGTTTTGCTAAATCTATTGGTAAAATATTAGTTGATGAGGAAGTTGCATTTGATATTGTTAATCATAGAAGCGCTCCACCTGGTTTAAGAATATGGGCAGGAGCAACAGTTGAGTCTGAGGATATTTTAAGATTATTACCTTGGATCGATTGGGCACATCAAAAATTGGTAAATAAAACTGGAGATAAAAATGCCTAAAGTTTTAATTGCAGATAAAATGAGTAAAAAAGCTGAAAAAATTTTTTCTGAAAGAGGTTTAGATGTAGATGTCAAAACTGGTTTAGAGAAAGATGAGTTGCTTTCAATTATAAGAAAATATGATGGCGTGGTTGTAAGGTCATCTACTAAAATTACTGAAAAAATTATAAAACAAGCAGAAAATTTGAAAATTGTTGGCAGAGCAGGAATAGGGGTTGATAATATTGATGTCGATTCTGCTACAGCTAATGGTGTTGTCGTAATGAATACCCCCTTTGGAAACGCTATTACAACTGCAGAGCATGCTATTGCTCTAATGTTAGGTCTTATGAGAAATCTTCCTCAGGCAAATATATCCACTCATGATGGAAAGTGGGAGAAGTCAAAATATATGGGCCAAGAAGTTACAGGTAAAGTTCTAGGAATTATTGGATGTGGAAATATTGGTTCAATAGTAGCTGATAGAGCTAAAGGTTTGCGCATGCGAGTAATATCTTATGATCCATTCTTGACTCCTGAAAGAGCAAATATTCTTGGTATTAAAAAGGTTGAGTTAGATCAACTTTTACAGCAGGCTGATATCATTAGTCTTCATGTTCCAATGACTGAACAAACAAAAAATATCTTAAATAAGAAAACTCTAGGTAAATGCAAAAAAGGTGTCAGAATTATTAATTGTGCAAGAGGAGGTTTAGTTGATGAGAAAGCATTAATTGATGCCATAGAAGATGGCACAGTTGCTGGCGCAGCAATTGATGTTTATGAGGTTGAACCAGCTAAAGAGAGTATTTTATTTGGGAATGATAAAATAATTTGTACACCACACCTAGGCGCTTCTACAATAGAGGCTCAAGAAAATGTTGCTATTCAAATAGCCGAGCAAATGTCCGAATATCTAATTGAAGGAGCGGTAACAAATGCTTTGAATATGCCATCTATAAGCGCTGATGAAGCACCAATTTTAGGACCGTTCGTCAAACTTTCTGAACAACTTGGATTATTTGCAGGGCAACTTATGTTATCTAATTTTAATAAGATTCAGATTGAATATGTTGGAATAATTTCTGATTTTAATTGCTCGCCGATAACATCTGCTGCGGTATCTGGAATTTTAAAACCGTCTTTATCAGATATTAATATGGTTAGCGCACCTTCAATTGCACGTGAGAAAGGCATTACAATTAGTGAAGTTAAAAAAGATGAAAGTAGTGCGTATGAAAGCTATATTAAAGTGACCTTACACACCAAAAAAGATAGCTTTTCTGTTGGAGGAACTGTTTTCTCTGATGGCAATCCACGAATTGTACAAATAAATGGAATTAATTTAGAAGCCGAATTGAATAGAAATATGCTTTATGTAACTAATAAAGATCTTCCAGGTTTGATAGGTCATCTAGGCTCTATATTGGGTGATGAGGGAATAAATATAGCAAGTTTTAATCTAGGTAGAAATGCACCTTTGAAAGATGCAATGGCTTTAATAGGTGTTGACTCTGAGATTAATTCAAATGTTATGGAAAATGTAAAGAAACTTGAATCAATTGTAACAGTTAATAATTTAATTTTTAATATTAAATAAATATAGAGGATTATATGGCAAATGTAGTAGTAGTCGGATCTCAGTGGGGTGATGAAGGAAAGGGAAAGATAGTTGACTGGCTATCAAGCAGAGCAGATGTAGTGGTAAGATTTCAAGGCGGCCATAACGCGGGACATACATTAGTTATAGATGGCAAAACTTATAAACTATCATTATTTCCATCAGGAATTGTTAGGGAGGATAAAGTATCAATAATTGGTAATGGCGTGGTTGTGGACCCTTGGGCATTTACCAAAGAATTAAAAATTCTTATTAATCAAGATGTTAAAATAAATTCGAAAAATCTAAAAATTGCTGAAAATGCTTCCTTGATACTTCCTGTTCATAAAAATCTTGATATCTTAAGAGAACATAAAAACTCAAATGATTCAAAAATAGGAACTACAAAAAGAGGAATTGGCCCAGCATATGAAGATAAAGTTGGTAGAAGATCTGTAAGGGTTGGTGATTTAAGAGATTCAAAAGCTTTAAAATTAAAAGTTAATAATCTTGTTGATCATCATAATATAATTCTCAGAGGTATGAATGAAGAAGAAATAAATCCAGATATTATCTATGATGATTTAACTGAAGTTTCAGAAATTATTAAACCGTTTATCTCTAGAACCCAAGAATTTCTTATTCAAGCAAGAAAGGATAGAAAGCGAATTTTGTATGAAGGTGCTCAAGGTGCCTTACTGGATATTGATCATGGCACATATCCATATGTAACTTCATCAAATACCATTGCATCTGCGGCTGCAACTGGATCAGGTCAAGGTGTTAAATCCATAAATTATGTATTAGGAATAACTAAAGCCTATACGACAAGGGTAGGTGAGGGGCCATTCCCGTCTGAACAAGATAATGATGTTGGAAATAAGCTTGGTGAAAAAGGGCATGAATTTGGTACTGTTACAGGAAGAAAAAGAAGATGTGGCTGGTTTGATGCTGTCCTAGTTAGACATGCAATTGAGGTATCGGGTATTGATGGAATGGCTCTTACAAAACTTGATGTACTTGATGGATTTGAAAAAATTAATATTTGTATAGCTTATGAGCTTGACGGTAAAAAAATTGATTATTTGCCATCTTCGTCTGAAGAACAGTCAAGAATTAAACCTATTTTTGAAGAATTTGATGGATGGGATACAACAACTTTTGGAGCTAGGCTCTGGAATGACTTACCTGCAGAAGCTGTTAAATATGTTAAAAGAATTGAAGAATTAACAGGTACCCCAGTTGCATTATTATCAACTAGTCCAGAACGAGAAGATACAATATTAGTAAAAGATCCTTTTGAGGATTAATATTGAATTTCAGATCAAACCATTATAATAATATTGATGTCCGAGGGGTGCCATTTGGCTGAGAAGGAATAAACCTGACCCTTTGAACCTGATCCGGTTAATGCCGGCGTAGGAATTGGATTCTTATAAACGCCTATTAATTTGGATCTCTATTTAGATTGAATATTTATTTGGAGGAACCAATGAAATTTTTTTTAATTATCTTTTTTTTATTCAATGCGACATCTTTGTATGCTGATGAAATAATTGATGAAATTGTTGTAACTGCAGAGCTTAAAGACAATTCTTTATATAAACTGCCTTTAAGTGCATCAGTTATTGATGAAGAGGTTATTAAGAATAGAGATGCACAACACATTGAAGACATCTTATTTGTAATACCTAATATTAATTATTCAACAGGATCATCTAGAGGTAAATTTTTACAAATTCGTGGAATTGGAGAGAGAAGCGAGTTTACTGAACCTGTAAATTATTCTGTAGGAGTTATTATAGATGGAATTGACTTTACAGGTATATCATTAGCTGCAAGTACTTTTGATATTGAGCAAATAGAAGTTTTGAAAGGTCCTCAAGGAACAATTTATGGAGCCAATGCTCTAGCTGGTTTAGTAAATATAGTTTCGAAAAAACCAGAAGAAGTATTTCATTCTGAAATTTTAGGATCATTATCAGAATTTAATGGTAGAAGCTTAGGTTTTGTCTTTACTGGGCCATTAAATGAAAACTCTGGATTTAGATTTGGTGTCAAAAAGTACGAGAGTAATGGTTTTATAAAAAATCAACACTTACAAACAGATAAAACAAATAATATTGATGAGTTTGTTTCGCGTTTTAAAATCTATATGGATTCTGATGATCAATTATTAGAGGTTAACTTAATATATTCTGATGTTGATAATGGTTATGACGCGTTTAGTTTGGACAACACTAGAATAACTCTTTCGGATGAGCCTGGACATGACCGTCAAGAGACATTTTCTGGTTCTCTTAAATATTTAAAAGAGTTTACTAAAATAAATGTGGAAGTTTTATTGAGCTTTGCAGATTCAGATCTTGAATATGGCTATGATGAAGATTGGAGTAATGAAGGAATATGCGATCAAACATCCTGCGATTCAAAAGTATTTGGTTTTGATTGGTGGTATTCATCTTTTGATAATTATATTAGAAATAATGAGAACTTCACTTTAGATACTAGATTATTATCAAAAGGTAATAATGACTGGGTTTTAGGGTTATATTATAGAAATCAAAAAATAAACTTAGTCAGGGAATATACATATTTAGAAAATAATTTTAAAAGTTCATTTGATACTGAAAATATAGCCTTATATGGGCAATATAAATATCCATTCTCAGAAACTATCGATATTGAAGTTGGCTTAAGAATTGAATCAAGGAATGCTGATTATATTGACAATAATGGTCCTGCCCCAGATGGATTTTTCTGTATAGCAATTTACCCAAAACCTGAAAGTTGCTTATTTAATAATGAGTATAATAATTCCGAAGATTTTTGGGGAGGAAAAATAGTTTTTAAAAATCAAATTAACGATAATTTGCTCAGTTATTTCCTTATTTCACAAGGCTATAAGTCAGGTGGGATTAATATTGAAGGAAATGTAAGTAATGAAAATTTAGAATATGATTCAGAAACAATGATTAATTATGAAATAGGTTTTAAAGGAAATTTAAATAAAAATTTTCTATTTCAAACTTCTATATTTTATCAAGATCGCGAGGATGTCCAAACAAAACAAAGTATAGTGACATCAATTAATTCTGACGAGCAAGGTGGGTTATGCCCATGTAGCTTCACTGATTATATCGGTAATGCTGTAAAAGGATCAAATTATGGTTTAGAAATGGAATTAATCTGGTTAATAAATAATAAAATAGATCTATTCTTCAATTTAGGATTATTAGAAACTGAGTTTAATAATTACTTAAGTTTTTCACATGTTGACTCAGATCTTGAAAATGGAATTCCAATTAATTTAAATGGAAGAGAGCAGTCTCATGCTCCTCGGTATCAATTAAGCTTAGGTTTAAATTACAAAATAACAGATAATTTATTTATTAAGTTTGATATTGAAGCAAAAGATGAGTTTTATTTTTCTGATCGTCATAATATTCAATCAGATGATTATGTATTGTTTAATTTATTATTAGGATATCAAAAAGAGTCTTGGGAATTTAATTTATTTGGTAAAAATTTAAGTGACGAAGATTATCAAACTAGAGGGTTCGGAAGCTTTGGTAATGATCCAAGAAAATTTTATGCTACAGAACCATATTTTCAATACGGTTCTCCAAGAGTTATTGGAGTAAACGGAAAAAGAAAATTCTAGTAAGATGTTTATAGCTTTAGAAATTTTTGCAGTAATTTTTGCCCTTCTTTATTTATTTTTAGCTATGAAACAACACATTGCTTGTTGGTATGCGGCTTTTATAAGCACATTAATTTATATATTAATATATTGGGATGTTTCACTTTATATGGAATCGTTACTTAATTTCTATTATCTTTTAATGGCTATATACGGTTGGATTAATTGGAATAAAAAATCTCAAATAGATAAAAATTATGTTATTTCGTGGTCATACCAAAATCATATTATAGTAATATTAATGATTATAATTTTGACTATCATTTCTGGTTTTTCTCTTCAGAAAACTGATGCTGTATATCCATATTTAGATTCTTTTACTACATGGGCATCAGTTGTTACTACATTTATGGTTGCTCAAAAAATACTTTCAAATTGGATATTCTGGATAATTATAAATTCAATAGCAATTTTTCTTAATTTTGATAGAGAGTTATATCTTACTGTGATTTTATTAATGACATACCAGGTAATGTCTGTTTATGGATATTATCAATGGCGAAAGAGCTATTATGAATACAAATCACAAAATTAAATTTTTATTAGAAAATGTAAGCGATTTAGATTTTAATATTGATGATGCAGATATCTCCTATCTTATAAATGGTAAGACAAATGATAGTTATTTACTTGATTTTAAAAAATTCAAATTAGTTTTAAGATTAAATAATAAAAATTCTTTGAATTTAGGAATCAATAGGAAAAATGAGTCATTAATTTTACAGTCTTTAGATAAAAAAAATATCATTCCTAATTTAGTCTATATCGACGATTCATATGAATTTATAATTTATGAATATATTGAAGGAATTGAATTAGATCTCAGGAAGACTGATACTGAAGACAGAAATAAATTATTAAGTTTAATAGAGTCATATCAGGATATAAAAATAGATTTACCAAAATTTAACTACTTGAATCATATCAGCTTATATTGGAAAAAAATTAAAGAAATCAACTATATAAGTGACTCAAGAGAAAATAAAATGGAAGCCTTCTTGGTTAATCTGAGTAATTTTCAAAAATCAAATTGGCCCGCTTTGTTAACCCATCATGACCTAGAAGCAAATATTTTAGTTACTGATAATTGTTATAAAATTATTGATTGGGAATATGCTGGTAATGGTTTCCATGATTTTGATAGATATTCTATTGGTTTAATAGAAAGAAATGAAATGATTGATGATTTAATAATGATTATGAAGGAACTTTGGACGGAAATTAATTATCAAGACTAGATATCAATAATATTTTTATTTTTCATTAGTTTTTGTATTTCTTCTTTTATTTTCTCTAAAGCTCTAACTTCTATTTGTCTTACTCTTTCTCTGCTAATGTCATATTTTTCACTTAACTCTTCTAAAGTTGTTGTCTCTTCACTAAGACGTCTTGTTTGAACAATATCTAGCTCTCTTTCATTAAGCACATTTAATGATTCAGATATTAGATCTTTTCTAATGCTATCTTCCTCTTTTTCAGCATATTCCTCTTCCTGATTAGGCGAATCAGCTTCTATCCAATCTTGCCACTCAGTTTGAGAACCATCATCTGATGAAATCTTTGCATTAAGCGATGGATCTGCACCAGATAACCTCCTATTCATATTAACAACTTCTTTTTCTGGGACATTTAATCGTTTAGAAATCTTTTCTAAGTTTTCAGGATTTAAATCTCCATCTTCATACGCTTGAATTTGGTTCTTTGCTTTTCTTAAATTAAAGAATAATTTTTTTTGAACAGCTGTAGTTCCTATTTTTACTAAAGACCATGATCTAAGAATATATTCTTGCATTGCTGCCTTTACCCACCAGAGAGCATATGTCGCTAATCTAAAACCTTTTTCAGGATCAAACTTCTGAACAGCTTGCATAAGTCCAACATTTCCTTCAGACATAATATCTGTAATTGGTAGGCCATAACCCTTGTACCCCATGGCTAGTTTTGCGACTAATCGTAAATGACTTGTTACAAGCTTATGAGCTGCATCAGTATCACCATGAATACTAAGTCGAGTTGCTAGGGTGTATTCCTCTTCAGCACTTAACATAGGAAATTTTTTTATTTCATTAAGATAATTGCTTAGAGTTACATCTCCAGATAACACAGGTAAATTGCTTATTTTTTTATTTTTAGCCATAACACTCTAATAGCATATGGGTATGATTCGATGCAAATTAAAGTATATCCGATACTTCTTGCATAGCACGGGGTAAATTGGTTTCAAAGAGCATATTTTTCTTTGATGTTGGGTGTTCAAATCCTAATTTATATGCGTGCAAGGATTGTCTGTTTGAAGCATTTAATAAAATATTTCTAATTACATCATCGTATTTATTTATTTTTGATTTAAACCCAGTGCCATAAACTTGATCACCAATAACTGGAAGACCTATATGTGTTAGATGAACTCTTATTTGATGTGTTCTTCCTGTTTCTAAATTACATTGGATTTTAGAAATATCTAATTCTTTATTAAACTTAATTCTTTTCCAATGTGTAATGGCAAATCTTCTTCCTTTTTTTTCTTCTTTATAAACAGCCATTTTTTTTCTATTTTTTTTTGATCTTCCTATAAAAGTTTCAATTTTTCCTGATTGAATATTTGGAATACCCCAAACTAATGCTTTATAGGATCTTATTAATTTTCCATCTCTACCATGACTGGCAAATTGTTCTGATAAACTTTCATGAGTATTATTATTTTTGGCTATTACCATGATACCACTTGTATCTTTATCAAGCCTATGAACTATACCAGGTTTTTTTTCACCTCCTATACCAGATAAACTCTCACCACAATGTGCAATTAATGCATTTACTAAAGTATTATTATAATTTCCTGGGGCAGGGTGCACAACAAGCCCAATAGGTTTATTAATGACAATTAAATCTTTATCTTCGTGAATAATTTCAAGAGGAATTTCTTGAGCTATAGGTTTTGGATCGATTGGCTCTGGAATATTAATATAATAATTTTCAGCTGAAGCTACCTTTTTAGAAGGATCCTCTATGGGTATATGTCTATTGTCATAAACTTTAAATACATTACCCTCATTTATTAGATGCTTTATTCTTGATCGACTTAAATTAGAAATATTATTTGATAAAAATTGATCAAGTCTCAAACCTAATTCCTCAATAGATACTTTATATGTTATTGTTTCTTTTTTGGGCGGCATAGCATGAAACTCTTTAAGCAACATGATAGATATACCATTATATTAATGTTAATCGTAATTATTCTTGGCTTAATGATAATTGTAAGTTTTTTTATAGTTGTAACAACTATTGTTTATAGAGGTATTCAACTAGCCCTATAAAATGACGACCACATCCTTATCCCAAATAACATTGAAAGAATCCACAATATTAGTTCTACATAATTTGGATCACTGTTGTACCCAAAGAAACCCTTCATGAATACACCTACATTCCCTTTATCATGCAGCAAATGGTAATATTCACCTTTGGATTCATCATAGGTATAAAATAATTCATTTTCATTATTATCCAATGAAGATTTTGGCTGAAGGATATTCCAAACTCTTGGTATATTATTTTTATCAATTGTTTCATTTTTAACTAAGTAAGATTCAACTTCATGTGTTCCATATGCAATCATTCCAGAGGCAAATAAAACTAGTAATAGAGTTGTAGCTTTGAAAAACGATCTTAGATTCACTTTCTTTCCTTGTACTACAACTGCATAACCAATGAAAATAGCCAATATTGCACCTATGAAAAAACCTAAATAAGAGAAACTTCCAGTATTTGTAACACTAGCAATAAGAAATAAAGCGGTTTCAAAACCTTCCCTTAAAATTGAAAAGAAGACTAAAAGAAAAAGGGCAAAACCTGAACCGGCTATAGCATTTTTAACTGAATTTTCTATCTCTTTGCGATCACTAACATGTTTTGCCAACCAAAAAATAACATAAAATAGGATACCAGCAGTTATATACATGAAAATAGCTTCGAAAAGTTTTTCATAAGAAGTATTGCCGACACTTTCATTTATAGATGTAAGAAGGAAGCCAACAATAGCGCTTGCAAATAATGAAGCAGCAACACCGTACCAAAGAACTCTCTTCTCAGCGGTTAAGTTATTTTTATCTAAAATTGTATAAATAATTCCAATTATTAGAGATGCTTCTAAACATTCTCTAAAAGTAATTATAAATTCGTTCATTTTTCTCTCATTAATTTATTGCTATTAATAATCATTATCACTAAATAATTTAGTTAGCGTTTTTAATCAACTAATAAAATATGAAAGTTTTATGAATACATCCATAAAAATAATAGTTTTTATAGTTAGTTTTTTTATTAACGATTCTATTTACTCAAACGAAATGATAATAGGTAAGGAAACAATTGAACCGGGAATAGATATTGTTTTTGAGGGTGCAATAAAAGATGAAATTGAACCAGGTAAATTCTTTTTAGACCAACAGTTAACAGATGTTCATCTAGAAGCATTAATTAATTGGTCTGAAAAATCACCCATTGGATCACCTATTGGAGGTTTTATTCCCTATTTAGAAGTAGAAGCTCTTGTTATAAACATAAGAAATGATATTAAAGAAAAATTCTTATTAACTCCTCATCTTAATATGTCTGATAATTTTCATTACGCTTCAAATATTAAATTACCAGGAAAAATTGATGATAGTTATGATATAGAATTTTTTATATATCCTCCAAAAGACGGAATAATAGGATATCATTATGATTGGGTAGATGAAGCTAATTATCCTTTAATTATGCCAGTTTCGTATAAATATAAGAATCTTAATTTCAAAAAGATTGCAAATTCAAAAAGAAGGTAATTTTCTAGTTGCAATTGATTATTAATTGCGTTAGTAATTGCGAATGATTATTAATAACAAAATTATATTTTAATTTTTTGGGGAGAAAACCAATGAAAAAATTATTTTTATGTACTTTTGCTTTTGCTCTAATTGCATCAAATACTTCTTCATTTTCACAGGATGTAGAAGAAATTGTTGTTAAGGGTAAAGTACTTTATTCAGATCAGGTTACTGCACTAAAAACACCTGTTCCGATTATTGATGTTCCACAAACTCTATCAATTGTTACGGATGATGAAATTCGTAAACAAGGTTTTAGAGAGCTTGGTGATATCGTTCGCTATACTCCAGGTGTTAATACATCTCAAGGTGAAGGTCACCGTGATTCTATCGTCTTTAGAGGTGTAAGGTCTACTGCAGATTTTTATCTTGATGGCGTAAGGGATGATGTTCAGTATTACCGTTCATTATATAACCTAGAGCAAGTTGAAATTCTAAGAGGACCCAATGCTCTTTTATTTGGGCGTGGTGGTACAGGTGGTATCATTAACAGAGTAACTAAAAAAGCTGTCTTAGATGAGCAGTTTGGTTCATTTGATATGGGCGCTGACTCTTTTGGAGCATTTGATTTTGCTGTGGATTATAATGTATCTACTGGTGAAAAATCTGCTTTAAGAATTAACTTTCATAGTGACACTTTAGAAAATCACAGAGATTATTATGATGGCGATCGTTATGGATTTAATCCAACTTTAAGACTAGAGCTTAGTCCTGTAACAACATTAGATTTATCTTATGAACACGCTGATCATGAAAGATTTATTGATCGTGGTGTACCTACACTTAATGGAGAACCAGTTGAAGCTTTTGAAGAAATAGTTTTTGGTGACACTGATACCAACTTAACAACACTTAGAGCTGACATTTATCGCGCAAATTTAAGTCATGAGTTTTCTGACAATAGAAAAGGTAATCTTGTTGTTCAGTACAGTGATTTTGCAAAAATGTATAAAAATTATTACGCATCAGGTTACTCAGGTGGAGACACATTTACAGCGGATGGTTATAAAGACCCTACAGAAAGAACTAATTTAATAATTTCTGGTAACATTGTTAATGAATTTCAAACTGGATCAGTAAAACATACTCTATTAGTTGGAGCTGAAATTATTGATACTGAAAATGAAAACTATCGTTACAACACATTCTTTATCACTACAGAAGATGATAATGAAGTATTCAATATCACTAGACCAATAAACTTTGGAGTAAATGCGGCTGGTGTCAGAACTTATAACGACTTTACCGCAGATCTAAAAAGTAAAACTGAGTCAGATATTGAAGTAACTTCTATTTACATTCAAGATCAGATTGATGTGACTGATAAATTTAAGATATTATTAGGCGGTCGATTTGATAACTTTGATATTACTGTAAAAGACGTTAAAAAAGGAACTTCTGAGACTAGAGAGGACGAAGAATTTTCACCAAGAGCTGGTTTGATATTTAAACCACAAGAAAATGTATCTCTTTATGTAAGTTATGCTGAAAGCTTTCTTCCACGATCTGGTGAGCAGTTCAAAAAACTTGACGCAAACGCTGCTAGATTAGATCCAGATGTGTATGAAAGCACTGAAATTGGAGTAAAGTGGGATATCAGACCTGGATTAAGCTTTACTGCTAGTTACTTCGATAGTGAGCAAACAGTAGCTACTCGCGACAGCGATACAGGAGAAAATTCTGAGATTGTTGGTCTACAAGTTGATGGTATTGAGCTTGAACTTAAAGGACAAGTTACAGAAAAACTATCGTTAGCTATAGGTTATAGTGATCTTGATGGCGAGACAGCTAAAGGCGGCGAACCAAGAGAAATACCAGAATATACGGCTTCTCTATGGGCGACATATGAAGTTAATGATCGCTTTGGTATAGGTTTTGGAGTTACAGCACAGGGTGAGTCAAATATTAAAAATGATAAACCAGGCTTAATACTTCCTGATTATACTAGAGTAGATTTTGCAGCATATTATGACCTAGCTGATGATCTAAGTATTCAATTAAATGTTGAAAATGTGACAGATGAACTTTATTTCCCACATTCTCACAGTACTCACCAAGCATCAGTAGGTGAGCCTTTGAATGCTCGTATTTCACTAAGGAAAACATTCTAACTTTTATGAACAATCTGTCTGCATAGTTATTAGGGCATCTATGTAGACAGTAAGAAGAGGGGTACGATGACTAGACATTTGCGAGATTTGACATCCACTGAAAATCTTTTAGTAGTAAGCTCAAGATTCTGGTTCAAAGCTCATATGTTTAGATGTAATACCCCTCTAATTCTTTTAAGAGATGTTTTTAAATCTGCTAATTTATCTAACTCTATTAGAGATTTTCATTCAGTAATGATGGCTGTAGCTCATATGACCAAATCTAAATTATCACCAAATTATCAAACTCCAGTTACTGGTGTTGCAGAGGAATTATTAATTAAAATAATTAGACTTGCTCAAAGAGGTGATGATGAAGAGCTCAATATAATATTTTCTAAATTCTTTTTTGAAGGTGATTCTTCGCACTTTATTAGTGCTGCTAACAGTGTAGCTGAAAATTTCTTCAAAAATAATTTGATTATTAAAAGCGATGTAAATGAAAACATTTTTTATCAGGAATTAAATACAAAAGAATATGCAGTAAACTAATTGTCTAGCTATATCTCTTCCCCCTAAGTTAAGAATGCTAGATTGTGTGAGAGGAAACTTTCACTAAAGATAAGGGTCAAGGATTTTTCTTTGGCCCTTATTATATTTGGTTATGAATTATTTGCTCTTCAACTCTGTCAAAACCAAGAATATTCCATGCTTCATCAATAGAATTAACAAAACTCTGAATATCTTTCTTAGAATGTTTTGGTGTTATTGTTACCCTTAATCTTTCATCACCTTTAGGAACAGTTGGATAAAAAACTGGTTGAATGTAAATTCCAAATTTATCTAAAAGCAATTTTGATATTTGTTTACACTCTAAAGGACCTTTAACAAGGATTGGAACAATATGGCTATCATTATCAATGAATGGGACTTGAATTGATTTTAAACCTTCTCTAATAAATTTTGAATTTCTTCTAATTCTTAATCTTAAGGTTTCAGATTCCTTACTTAGTTCAATACTTTTTATTGATGCTGCTGCAATTGAAGGATTTATTGATGATGTAAAAATAAAACCAGATGCGAAACTTCTGATATAATCAATGATATTTGCGTTAGCAGCAACATAACCACCTAATTGACCAAAGGATTTTGATAATGTGCCATTGATAATATCTATCTGATCACTTAATCCTAATTCTTCTGCAATTCCTCTTCCTTCATTCCCATACAAGCCAACGGAATGCACTTCATCCAGATATGTTATTGCATTATATTGCTTAGCTAAACAGACAATCTCTTTTAATGGCGATCTAATGCCTTCCATAGAATAGATTGATTCACAAATAATTAATTTTGGAGCATCAATATCAGTTGCTTGAAGTAAACTTGAAAGATGATCCATATCGTTATGTTCAAAAATATGATATTGCGCTTTACTGTTTCTAATGCCTTCAATAAGAGAAGCATGATTCAACCTATCAGAAAAAATTTCAATACCTTCAATGTTTCTGCATAAGGTAGCAATTGTAGCTTGATTAGCGGTATAAGCAGAAGGAAAAACCAATGCCGCTTCTTTATTATGTAACTCTGCTAATGTTTGTTCTAATTTTACATGATAAGAAGATGTTCCAGAAATATTTCTAGTTCCACCCGAGCCAGTTCCCAATTTATTGATTACATTAATACAGGAGTCTAAAACTTCAGGATTCTGACTCATATTTAAATAATCATTTGAACACCATATTTCGACTTCTCTATCATTACCATCGACGGTTTCAAGGGCTTTAGGAAACATATTTTGAACTCTGTCAATTGATCTAAAGGTTCTATACAAACCTTCATCTTTAAGAGTTTTAAGTTCATCTTCAAAAAATTTATCGTAGTCCAAAGCTTGTCCCCTTTATGCGTTAAATAGGATTAGCACCCATCTTTATAAATATAAATAACAAAAATAATATTATTTTATTTTCTTTAGACAATATGTCGCATAGTAGTAACAAATTAGTTAAAATAAGCAATAAATAAACTATAAAAATATAATAATGATTAAAATTATCTCTAGAAAAAGTGACTTAGCTGTTATTCAGGCTGAGATTGTTGCTAAAGCCTTAAAGCAAGCTGATAAAAATATTTCTATATCTTTTATTAAAAAGGAAACAGAGGGGGATATTGATCAGTTAACATCATTAAGTAAGTTATCTAATATTGGTGTATTCACTAATGATATTAGGGAATCACTTTTAAATAATGAGGCTGATTTAGCAGTTCATTCTCTTAAAGATCTCCCAATTGAAGATCAAAAGGATACATTAATAGTTTCTATGCTTGAGCGCGCTGATTCAAGAGATATTTTATTCCTAAAAAAAGACATATTTGAAAACTACAATAATAAAGAATTAAGAATTCTTACTTCCTCGCCTAGAAGAGTTTACAATTTTTCGAATTTCTTAGAATCTTTGCTTCCTTTTAATCCAAAAAGGATAACTTTTGAGGATGTAAGAGGCAATATTCCTACAAGACTAAGAAAGTTATTAAATGGAGACTGCCAAGGGTTAATTGTTGCTAAAGCTGCGATTGATAGATTAATCTCATATGGAAATAAAGATGTATCAGGTAAAATACAATCATATCTTGATGATTTGTTATGGATGATTATTCCTTTATCTTTAAATCCATGCGCTCCTGGTCAAGGAGCAATTGCTGTAGAGGTAAATTCGAAAAGAAAAGATATTATTGAGTTAATTAATAAAATTAACCACATTGAAACATTTTCCCAGGTTATAAAAGAGAGAGAGATTCTTCAAAATTATGGAGGAGGCTGTCATCAAAAAATTGGTGTAAGCATTGAGTCTAAATTCTTTGGAAAAATTCTTACTATAAAAGGCCAGACTGAAGAGGGTTTGAAAATTGAAAAAAGAGAGGTCGTAAATCAAAATACTGATTGGAAAAATATTCCGGAAGCAAATTTTTTCCCTTCAAATATAAGTAAGTACAAATTGTTTGACAGAAAAATAATTAATAAAAATTTAAAAAAAATTAACAAACTAAAAAATACAAATATTTATGTGAGTAGAGAAAATGCTTTACCAAGAGATCAAAATATTGAATCAACAAATGTGGTCTGGACAAGTGGAGTTAAAACATGGAAAAAATTAGCCAAAAAAGGCTATTGGATAAACGGTTCTTCGGATAGCCTAGGGGAAGAGGATCCAAAAATTAAATGTTTATCAAAAAATAAAAAATGGGTGAAGTTGACTCATAATCTGACGCCAAAGAATTATTTCAAATTACATAAAGATCCACAAAATGCCCGTACTATTGCTACCTATGAATTAAAACCAGTTAATGTGATTGAAGATTTAAATAAAAAGAGCCATTTCTATTGGATGAGTGGATCAGCTTTTAAATTAGCCTTAAAAAATTATCCTAAAATAATAAATGCTAATCACTCTTGTGGACCAGGAAATACGCATAAAACAATTAAAAAGCATATAAATAAAAATAATATAAATGTTTTCCTTTCATATGAAGATGCTCTAAAAAATGTAAAAAGATCTGGCGATAAAAAATGAAAATATGTAATGAAAGATTTAGTAATGCTTTAAAGCATATCCCGCAAAAGACACCCCCTATATGGTTTATGAGGCAAGCAGGAAGATATCACTCCCATTATCAAAATTTAAAAAAAAGCTATACCTTTGAAGAATTATGTAAAAGCCCTGATTTGGCAGCTGAAACAGCTCTGGGTCCAATAAATGATTTTGATTTTGATGTAGCAATTTTATTTAGCGATATTCTATTTGTCCTTGAAGCATTAGGTATGTCATTAAAATATGATCCTGGTCCTATCTTTAGTCAATTTATTGACGAAAATAATTATGATGAATTAAAATCTCCAGAAAATGCAATTAAGGAAATGAATTTTCAAGAAAATGCTTTATTGGCAACAAGAGATTTATTGCCTGACCATAAAAGCCTTATTGGTTTTGTCGGTGGTCCATGGACAGTTTTATCATATGGTCTTGGTTTAAATAAAGGTATCCAATATGAAAACAATTACTCTAATAGTTTTGTTTTTAAAGTTCTTTCAGAAAAGATTATTCCTCTAATTAAATATAATATTTCACTTCAATTAAATGCTGGAGCAGAATTAGTTATGATTTTTGATACAGATGCTAAAAGTATATCCGATAGTAAAAATTTTAATAATTATTCTAAGTATTTATATGAGGAAATCATTAAAGAATTCCCGAAAAAAATTGGATATTATTCAAAATCACCTTTTGATAATAAATTCTTTGTTGATGACCTTAATAGCGATGATTGTTTTCTAGCTGGCTTAGGTGTAGATCACCAATTATCTATGGATCATTGGTTTAAAGAGATAAATAACGGCTTTATTCAAGGTAACTTCAATCAAGAAAGTATGGTTAAGGACCATGATGAATTTAAAAAAGACTTTGATGTATATGTTGATCATATACAAAATATAAGTGAAAAAGATAGAGCTGGTTGGGTCTGTGGATTAGGTCACGGAATATTAAAAGATACACCTGAGGAAAATGTTCATTACTTTATTGAGACTATAAGAAAAATTTTTAGCTAACTGAGGAATTATCTTGGAAATAGAAGAGAAAAAAGATTTAGCAAGTTCATGGTTTAGGAATCTCCGAGATCAGTTCTGTAAAGAATTCGAAACATTAGATGGTTCAAGTTTTGAAAGAACGAAATGGAATCATTCTGGAAGTGGTGGTGGTGAAATTAGTCTCATGAAAGGTAACATATTTGAAAAAGTTGGTGTGAATATTTCTACAGTAAGTGGAGAATTTAAAGATGATTATCGAAGTAATGTTTCAGGAACGAAGGACTCACCAGAATATTGGGCTAGCGGATTAAGTATTGTTGCACATATGAACTCTCCTTTTGTGCCTGCATTTCATTTTAATACACGTTTTATAGTTACCGGGAAGAGTTGGTTTGGTGGGGGTGCAGATATGACTCCTACTTACATTTATAATGATGACACAGAGGATTTTCATAATTCTCTTAAAGATGCTTGTGATAAATATAATAAAAATTACTACCCTGACTTTAAAAAAAATTGTGCAGAATATTTCTTCTTACCACATAGAGGAGAAGAAAGAGGAGTAGGCGGTATTTTTTTTGATCATCTTACAACAGATAATTGGGAAACTGATTTTTCATTTGTTAGAGATGTTGGGTTATCTTTTTTTAAAATAGTCCCTCATATTATTAACAAAAGAAAAGATGACAATTGGACAGAGGAAGAGAAGAATAAGCAGTTATTAAAAAGGGGAAGATATGTCGAATTTAATCTCCTATGGGATAGAGGTACGCAATTTGGGATTAAAACCGGCGGTAATACTGATGCAATTCTAATGTCTATGCCTCCAGATGCGCGTTGGGAATAATTATATGATTTATTCTCTTTTCGAAGCCACACATATAATTTCAGTCATCGCTTGGATGGCAGGATTATTATATTTACCAAGATTATTTGTTTATCATAGTGATGATCTTATCAAAAAAAATGAAGATACAACCAACACATTCAAAATTATGGAAAATAAACTTTATAGAGTAATTATGAATCCTGCTGTTGCATTAGTATGGATAACAGGATTAACGCTTTTTTATTTTAATGGTTTTCAATTATGGTTAATTATAAAACTTTTCTTTGTCTTTCTAATGACATTATTTCATATTTTTTTAGGGCAATGTCTTCGCAGTTTTGCCTTAGATAGCAATAAATTTTCTTCAAAGTTTTTTAGAATTATCAATGAAGTGCCAACTTTAATAATGATAGTTATTGTATTTCTTGTTGTTTTTAAACCTTAGCTTTTATTATTAATTGCGTTCCAGACTTTATTAGGTGTCGCAGGCATATCGAATTCAGTTACTCCTTTTTCTTTAAGGGCATCCAATATTGCATGTATAACAGCTGGCGGAGCAGCAATTGCCCCCGCTTCACCACATCCTTTTACACCTAATCCATGAGCGCAAGGTGTTACCTCGGTTTCTACTATCATATGTGGGACATTATCTGCTCTAGGCATTGTATAGTCCATAAATGATCCATTAATTAATTGTGCTGTATTCTCTTCATAGATACAGTTTTCAAATAATGCTTGGCCAATACCCTGAGCAACACCTCCATGTACTTGCCCCTCGACTATCATAGGATTCATTACGATACCAAAATCATCGGATACACAATAATTTTTGATATCAATTTGACCTGTTTCAGGGTCTATTTCTATTTCACATATATGTGCTCCTGCTGGGTAAGTAAGATTAGGCGGATCATAAAATGATGTCTCTTCTAAACCAGGTTCAAGGGTTTCTATTGGGTAGTTACCAGGAACATATGCTGCTCCAACAACATCAGCAAATGCAACAAATTTGTTTGATTCTGATACTGAGAATTCTCCATCTTTAAAAACTATTTCTTCAACTGATGCATCTAAAAGATGAGCTGCTATTTTCTTTCCCTTTTCAATTATTTTATCAATTGATCGCATTAATGCAGGACCTCCAACAGCAAGCGAACGTGAACCAACAGTCCCAACACCAAAAGGCACTCTACCTGTATCGCCATGAACTACATCAATCGACTCAAAAGCTACACCAAGTTTTTCATGAACGATTTGTGCAAAAACTGTCTCATGTCCCTGCCCATGTGAATGTGAGCCAGTGAAGACAGTTACAGACCCAGTAGGGTTAACTCTAACAGTTGAAGACTCATAATATCCACCCCTGCCACCTGCTTCTAAAGTAAGTTTTGAAGGCGCAACACCGCACGCTTCAATATAGCAAGAAATGCCTAATCCTCTTAATTTACCATTAGTTTTTGATTCAGCTTTTCTTTTATTAAAATCATCATAATTTATGCTTTTTAATGCTGAATCAAGAGTTGCTTCATAATCACCGCTATCATAAGTTAGTGTTCCCGGAGAGTTATATGGAAATTGATCTGGTTGTATAAAGTTTCTTTTTCTTAATTCTATTGAATCTATACCAGTTACCTCTGCTGCAGCTTCTACCAAACGTTCAGTTACATATGTTGCTTCAGGCCTACCAGCCCCTCTATACGCGTCTACAGGTACTGTATTAGTAAAAACACCACGAACATTACAATAAAAAGTAGGGGTTTTGTATGGACCAGGAATTAATGGTCCATAAAAGAAAGTTGGAATAGCTGGTCCTGATCCAGATAAATAACCTCCAAGAGCTGCAACAGTATTGACACGCATTGCCATAAAATTTCCACTATCATCAATTGCAACTTCTGCATTAGTAATATGATCTCTACCATGTCTGTCACTTATAAAGGCTTCACTTCTTTCAGCAGTCCATTTGATAGGTTTATTTAGCTTTTGTGACGCCCAGGTTACTATAGATTCTTCTGCGTAGTGAAATGCTTTAGAACCAAAACCACCTCCAACATCAGGTGAAATAACTCTTACTTTTTGTTCTTCTAATCCTAAAACACCGCAAACTAACATTCTAATTATATGAGGTAGCTGTGTAGTGGTGTAGAGAGTATGCTCGTCCTTTCCTTTATCATATGATCCAATATAAGATCTTGGCTCCATGGCATTTGGCACAAGTCTATTGTTTAAAAGCTCAATTGAGGCTGTAAATGCAGCACTATTGAAAGCTTTGTCTGTCATTTCTTTATCACCAATTTCCCAATCGAAACATTGATTATTAGGTATGTTGTCCCATATTAAATCGGAACTTATTTCCAATGATTTTTCAGGCGAAACTACCGCTCCAAGCTCTTCATAATCATACTGAATTAACTCACTTGCATCTTTTGCTTGGTTAACTGTATCAGCTATAACAACAGCAATGATCTCACCTACAAACCTTATTTTGTCTTGAGCAAATAAAGGCCATGGAGGTTCTGCCATAGGGGGAGTACCATCTCTTGTAGGGGTTTCCCAACCACACGGAAGAAAAGCTTGAGTATCTTTTCCAAAATAAATTGCTTTAACCCCATCACATTTTAAAGCTTCCTCAATATTTACTGAATTAAGTTTAGCATGTGCTATTGGTGATCTTAAGAAGTAAGCATATAATTGATGGGGAAGGTTAATATCATCAGTATAATTTCCTCTTCCAGTAATAAATCGGAAATCCTCTTTTCTCTTAACAGACTGACCCATACCTTTTTCTAGCATTTTCAAAACCTTTAAAATTATTTATTATAAGTAAATAATTATCAAAATTATCTGTATAATAACATATTAAATTTTAAGGGGATAGAATGGATCTTGGAATTAAAAATAAATTGGCACTTGTTACAGCTGCAAGTCAGGGTTTGGGTAAAGCTTCAGCAATAGAACTTGCTAATGAGGGGGTTAAATTAGTCATTTGCTCAAGAGATCAAGATAAAATAAACCAAACCGCTGAGGAAATTCAAAATTTATCAGGCGCAGAAGTTCTAGCAGTTAAAGCTGATTTAGACAGCACAGATGATATAGAAAATCTAATAAAAGAAATAGAAAAGAAATTTAATACGGTTGATATTCTTGTTAATAATACTGGTGGTCCAAAAGCAGGTTTTTTTGATGATCTTTCTGATGACGATTGGTTAAAAACATTTGAGTCAACTTTCTTATCTGCAGTTCGAGTTACTAGAAAAGTTTTACCTTTTATGAAAAAAAATAAATGGGGAAGAATAATTAATATAAGTTCAGTATCAGCAAAACAACCTATAGACAATCTTATGCTATCCAATGGAGTGAGAATGTCTATTCATGGATGGGCAAAGACATTATCTAATCAGGTAGCTCCTGATAATATCTTGATTAATAATGTATGTCCTGGCTTTACTCATACAGAAAGAGTTGATGGACTTATAAAAGCACAAGTTGAGAATTCAAACTCTTCACGTGAGGATATCATAAAGTCTATTGCAAGTGATATTCCTGCAAAAAGAGTTGGTCAAGCTGAAGAACTTGCGGCTTTAGTTGCATTTCTATCCTCTGAAAAAGCTAGCTATATAACTGGTCAATCAATTGCAGTTGATGGAGGTATTTCTAGTCTTCCAATATAGTCAATCTTCTGTAAGGCCCAATCCTAAACCCCCATCCACATCAAGTATTGCTCCTGTTGTCCATCGGGCGTTAATTAAATACTCAACTGCTTCCGATATATCTTCTGGAGTTCCAATTTCCCCTAATGCATGTATTTTTGCCATTGAATCAAGACGTTTTTTTGCTTGATCATCATCAAATAAACCAGCTCTTTGGTTAATTTCTGTAAAAATCGCCCCAGGCACCACACAATTTACCCTTATTTTGTCTTTTCCTAACTCAGCAGCCAATACTCTTGTAAGAGTTTCTAAAGCTCCTTTTGTTGCGGCATATGGCGAAGCTCCAGGGAAAGCTCTTCGATTATGAACAGAGCCAATGAAAATATTTACTCCCTCAGTTTCCTTTAAATATTGTTTAGCTTTACCTAAAAGCAACATACCAGAAATTACATTTGAGTTAAAAATTTCAATTAGTTTGTTTTCTTCAAGTTCATCAATATTACCTCGATACATGTTCCCTGCATTATTAATAAGTACATCAATTTTTCCGCCATGCTCTATAGTTTGATTAATAATTCTATCTCTATCTTCTTCATTAGTGACATCAGCAACAATTCCGATTGTATTAACTTTTAAATTACTTATTGCTTCATCTATTTTTTCTTTTCTTCTTCCACAAATTGTTACAAAAGCACCTTTTTCTGAAAATCTTTTGGCCATAGAAAATCCCAGTCCAGTAGCGCCACCAGTTACTAGTATTGATTTCTTATCTAGATTATCCACTATTCCTTATCCTCGAGCCAATTTATAGATTGTTTAATTATTTTTACAAAGTTTTCATTTTCTAATGATTCACTGTCATGACCTAAAGCGTTATATACAACTTTCCCTTTTTCAAATTGATATGTCCATCCAATTATGTGCTCTTCATTAGTTTCTTTTGTTAAACCCTTGAGAAATGGTTCTGATGAGTTTTCAAGCTCTAAGTGATGATAAATTTCATCATTAATTTTAAAGTGGTCTATATTTTCTGAAATTTCATGACCATTAATAGGTGATATTTCAACTACTCCTTGAGGTGGATGATAGGTTTTATCCCAAACCCATTTACCTCCAATAACTTTTTTATAATCAGGCCAATCATCAAAGCAAATTGACGATGTATGAAAAGCAATTATTGAACCTCCATTTTTTAAAAATTTTTTTAAATGTTCTTGACCTTTTTTTGATAAACTAAATTGCCACTCATCAAGGTAGGGAATGTATTTTTCATGATTCAACATTCGCCATCTTAAAAAATTCATCGTTAGAAGGTCATAATTATTTAGGTTGCTAAATCCTTTTTCTACATCTGTAGTTATTTCAGATACATAATCCATTTCAGAAAGAATATTAGATAATGAATTAGAGGTTTCTTCAAAAGGATGAAATATTCCACCAGTTACTATTAAATTTTTTTTCATCAATCCCTTGGTAGCTGACCTAAAACACTATTAATTACACCTCCATCAACTACTAGATTATGTCCATTGATATAGGATGCATTATCTGAGGCAAGAAAAAGAACGGCATTAGCTATATCTTCAGCTTCACCAAGCTTTTTTATAGGAACAGCATTACCCCTTAATTCTCTAACTTTATTTACTGCATATATTGGTTTAGACATTCCTGCATCAATAAAACCTGGCGCTATTGAGTTTGTTCTAATCCCATAGGGACCCCATTCAATAGACATTTGCTGAGTTAATGAAACAATCCCTGCTTTTGCTGGAGGGTAGCCACCAGTACCCGGACCAGGGTGCACACCATTTATTGATGACATATTGATAATACAACCCGAGTTCTTTTTTATCATTGAAGTTATTGCTAGTCGTGAAACTAAGTAAGATCCTATAAGGCTAACATCTACACTCTTTTTAAAATCTTCAATACTTTGTTCTTCCAGTCCACCAAAAATAACTATACCAGCATTATTAACAATTAAATCAGGTGTTTTATTAAATATATCCAATGCTTTTTTTATCGAGTCTTCGTTAGTTACATCCCCTTCAATGGCAACACTATTGTTGATATTTTCACTTTCTTTAAATAGATTTTCTTTATCAACATCTATCATTCCAACATGGTAATCATTTTCACTAAGTTTTTTAGAAATCTCTAACCCAATTCCGTTGCTTGCCCCGGTAACGATTGCATTTTTCATTTTTTTTCTCCAAATATTACAGGGTATTTTCCCCAATTAGGCCTTTCTGTTTTTATATCTCTTTCTGGTTTATTTTTAGGATCCCTTTGAACATTATGCTCAAAAAGCTTTTTTATCAATAATGTTACAACACCATACTGATGTTTTGATGGGTCTGTTTCTTGATTTGGAGAAACACCGCCATCTAAATCTCTTCCAAAACACATATGAAGACCTATACCAAAAGTTAGACCCCATAGATTTTGTTGAGATTTTAGCTCTCTATCAGGATTAAAGGAATTGGCGTCTTCTCCAAATATCCCAACATCACGATTTGCTGTATACAAATCCATAACAAGAAGATCATCTTCTTTTAAATGAGTATTTTTTTCTATTTTAACTGGACATGTTGATTTTCTCCAAGCTACAGGGCTTGCAGGATGTAGCCTCATACTTTCATGAACACATTTTTGAAGAAAGATAGGGTCATTTTTTATTTTATTAAACTTTTGTCTGTCATTGTTAATCCAGTTCGAAATTTCATGAAATGCATGCGTCATTGAGTTAGCTGTACTGTGTGAACCAGCCTGAAGATAGAATGCAATTTCTTTTTTTATAATATCATCATCTAGATTTATATCATCTTCATTCATTAAGAGAACAGTGAGTACATCCCTAGGAAGCTGATCTTTTTCTATTTCGGCATTATTATATGCAGAAATTAATTTCAGTCTTTTTTTAATAGAAGGTTTTAGAAAATCTATTTCAAAAATATCTAAAGCATCTAAAACTTCTTTTTCTACAATACTTTTATCTCTTTTCGAATGTACTAATGTTGCTCCTTCGCTAAATTTTTTTACAAGAGTTAAAAGTTTATTGGTTTCACTAGGCGTTTTTTGTGTTCTATCAATTCCTGCAAAATCAGCGGTTAGGTTCATTGTTATTCTATAACCAAAGTCTATTAAATCTGCTTTTTTTGATTTTATAAATGGTTCTATTGTTTCATCTAATGTTTTTGGAAAAAGTTCCTGCTCGTAATATTTGAAATAGTCTCTTTGAAAAACTTTATGCTCTAATTTTCTTCTTTTGTGATGCTCTTCTCCATGAAGAGTTAAAAGAACCCCATCCATAATAACTTTTCCTTCATCGTAAAGGGCTTGCTTAAGATCTCTATTAACCATTGCATTTTTAATTGTTTCGTAATCAGATATCTTAAATTGGGTCAAATTTAAACCTTCTAAACATCAAAAATTATCGGATAATATCCCCAATTTGGCCTTTTTGTTTTCTCATCCATTTTTGGAGCATTGTCGGGGTCAGGTTGTGCATTGTACTCAAATAATTTATTTAAAATTAAGGCGACTGTTCCGTAATGATGGTCATTAGGATCTGTATCTTCTTTTGGAACCACACCTGCCGCAAGATTTCTACCAATGCAGGAGTGCATGCCCAATCCAAAAGATAGACCATATACATTTTGTCCACTTGGGGCCTTCCTATTTGGATTGAATTCTTTAGCATCTTCGCCAAACATTTCCTCATCCCTATTACAGGCATATAAATCAATAATAACCTTATCTCCTTCCTTTGCCTCTTCATTAGTTGGGAGGTGAACCGGACATGTTGGTTTTCTCCAAGCAACTGGGCTTGATGGATGAAGTCTTGTGCTTTCATGAACTGCCTTTTGAACAAATATTGGATCATATATATTTTTTTTCTTATCTGGATTTTTTTCAACCCACTTAGTAATTTCATGAAAGGTATGAACTAAAGAATGAATAGATGTCTGAGCACCTGCAAGCAAGTAAAACGCTATTTCTCTCATCAAAACATCATATGGTAACTTTAATTCGTCCTGATTATTCAATAATGCTGTAAGTATATCTTGGCGATTAATAAGAACTCCTGTCGGTAATTCATTTTCATTCGAATTTTTAATTAATTCCTCACGCCTTTTTATTGAAGGACCAAGAAATTTACTTTCAAATTCTTTAAGAGCAACTTTAATTTCTTCTTTCACTTCATCTCTATCCCGAGTTGAATGTGCTAAAGTAGCTCCAGAAGCAAATATTTTTAATAACTTTATTAGTGTTTCAGTTTCTTCAGGGGATTTTTCAGGCCTATCTACACCAGAAAAATCTGCTGTTAGGTTTAATAAAACTCTGAAACCAAAATCTACTAGATCCATTTTACCTTTTTTTAAAAAAGGTTGAATAGTTTGATCTAATGTTACTGGATAAATATCGGTTTCATAAAGTCTGAAGGTTTCACGAGAAAAAACTTTATTTTCAACTTTTCTTCTTTTTCTATGATCATCTCCATGCAGACAAACTAAAACCTGATCCATAATAATTTCACCCTCATCATATAGGGCTTGCTTGAGATTTTTTTCCCGATAGATCTTGATAGCATCTTCGTATTTAGTGAAGTTAAATTCTTTCATTTTTATTTTTTAGCAAGTTCCTGAGTTAAAATTCCATCAGAATAGGGTGATAATCGCCATCCTTGAGGTGGTGTAATATCTTTAATTTCTTCTTCTCTTTTTATTTCTTTACCATTTAAGAAAATGTGAGATAATTTTGTTTTGTCACCTAAGACTGTAATGTCTTTAAGTGGGTCACCATCAACAACAAGAATATCTGCTAACATTCCTTTTTCAATAGTTCCGACTTTATTTTCCATCTTAATTGATTTAGCGGCATTCTTTGTAGCGCAAGTGATCGCCTCTAGATTTGTCATGCCAATATCTTTAATAAATACCTCTAACTCTCTATAGTGCCATTCTCCATAAGGAGTAATTGAAAAACCACTTTCTGTTCCACAAAGAAGAGGTACTCCAGCATCATGTATTTTTTTAAATATTTCTGCGTTATCATCGATTTCTTTTTTAAAGATTTGGCGATAATCTTCTGAAGCACCTATTGCTTCGCCAAAATCAGCAAGATTTGCTTGAAATGTGAAAGTAGGCACAATTGGTGTTTTTGTCTCGCAAACTAAGTCAATTGCCTCTTCGTCCATAAAAGTGGCATGTAAAATCATATCCATGCCCGCTTTTATACAGTCTTTAACGCCTTTTGCATTTCTAACATGCCCGACTACTGGTGTTCCTAAATCATGAGCTAAATCGCAAACTAACTTAAGTTCTTCAAATGACCAGACGGAAATTTCACCTTCTTCTTTTTGATTAGGGATTAAACCTGTAACATGAATTTTAATCCAATCGACTCCATTTTTAATTTGTCTTCTAACCTCAGTTACAATCTCATCTTTATTTTGAACAATCTTTGCGTAGCCTCTTAAACCCTCATCAGGAATTAATCTTCCAGCTGTTCCACCAACAGATGTTAATAATGCATTTCCGCCAACAGACATTCTTGGTCCCTCTACATAACCACTTTTGATTGCATCTCTTAAATCAACACCGATACTATGAAGGCTATCTGGATCACAAAAACCAGTAACTCCTGCATAAAGAACTTTTTTTGCATTATATGCTGCTATAATAGCTGATAAAGCTTCTCTTCTATGAAAAAATAATTCATCATTTGATGATGGTTCATCAAAAGTCACATGTATATGTGCGTCAATAAGACCTGGCATTATTGTTTTACCGGAGGCATCTATTTTGATGACATCATTAGAGTCAGCAAGTTTATCTGCATCTTTACCTGTTGCTTTAATGCTACAGTTATCAACAAGTATGGACTCTTTTTTGGGTTTTGTACCAGTTCCATCAATGATAACTCCATTCTGTATAAGAGTCTTTTCTTCCATTTTTAAAACCTCTGTTGCATTATATTAGCAATTTTATACATTATTCGCGATAATTAGTTAATAAGGTTTATAATTAGCTATAAATTTTCAATAAAGGCAAGATAAGCAATGACAAATTTTGAACAACCAAAATCGACAGGTTTACTTCGATCTCTTCTTCTTTTGGTTTTAATTCTTTTCGGTTTCTGGGTTCTCAATGACCAAGGGTTGGTGGCTATTGTTTTAGAGGGCGATAAAAGCCATATATCTAAAGCAATATTAATTCTTTGGGTAATAGTATCAGTCTATTGGATTTATATTTCTCGAAACATTTATTTAGAAAAATCCATTCTCGTTAATAGCGCTAAATCAAAAAAAATTTTATCCATTAATAAATATATACGCTCACTTAAGCAGGGAGAAGACAAAGAGTTATTGTTAAGAATTTTTGAAGCAGAATATGCAAAAAAACTAAGTTATGGATGGATGGCTGCAGACATATCTTTAAAATTAGGTTTATTAGGGACAGTGATTGGTTTTATTCTAATGCTGCAACCTATCTCAGAGCTTAACAATACAAGCCCAGAAGAATTAAAATTAGCATTATCTGCGATGAGCTCTGGAATGGCTGTAGCTTTATACACAACATTAACTGGTTTAATTTCAAGCATTCTTATTCGACTTGAATTTCAAATAGCATCTGCAAATGTTGCAACGCTAATTAATGAATTATCTTTTTATACGGAAGAATAACTTGAGAGATAAAGTAATTTTTAATGATGATAGCAGCGGAGACGCATTTACTGATTTATTATTTAATGCGCTTTTGGGTTTTGCTTTTATGTTTTTTATTTCATTTGCTCTAATACAAAAACCTTTAGAAGATGGAAATATTGAGTCAAAAGCAGAATTTATAATTTCGGTTGAATGGGAAGATCATAATCCTGATGATGTTGATTTAATAGTTGAAGATCCAAAAGGTAATGTTGTTTATTTTCAAAACAAAGAAGACGGATTAATGCATCTTGAAAGAGATGATAGGGGTACGCTTGCCGATAGAATAACGATTGATGGAAAAAATATTGAAAACCCCACAAATCAAGAAATTGTAACAATTAGAGGTATTATGGGCGGTGAATATATTGTGAATCTCTTACATTATAAGGCACATCTTGTAACTCCATTAAAAACTAGGGTTAAAATTGAAAAAATTAACCCAACAGTGCAAACTATATATTTTGGAGATCACTTTTTGACAAAAACAGGACATGAATTGACTGCCGTGCGCCTTTTTCTTGATGATAAAGGTAATGTTGAAGATTTAAGCTTCATAGAAAAACTTTTAATTACTAAAAGCGGAATCCTTAAATAATGAATCCGGATTCAATTACAGTAGCTGTTCTTTTTGCTCTATCTTTTTCATTCTTGTTGCTGTTTGTTTTTTATACTCGTTTCTCTATAGCCTTTAAATTGTGTTTAATTTTTATTGCATTTTTCTTATTTATTCTATCTTACAACTTGATAGATCAAATGCTTGGTAAACCAAGAATAACAAAATTAAAGTTTGTTGAAGGAGATAGATTTATTTATATAGCTCATGATTGTATTGAACCAAATAAGATTGAAAATACATTAGGTAAAATGTTCGTCATTTATCGAAAAGAAGAGGGTGATAACTTTAATGTTGTCCCTGAGATTAGTGAATTTCCTTATGATAGAAGATATTGTGAAGCATTTTCAGATGCAGAGAAATACCAAATTTATAAATTTGAAAAAGTAGATACTGAAGAATTAGATAATTTAAATGAAACCGGTCTCGAGGAAAAATTTAAAGAAGGGAATATATATTATTCTGTTGATGATGAATGGATACTCGAGTTAATAGATCCACCAATAACAAGATTGCCTTCTAAAGATTAGTTTTTATTTAATTGATTTTTTCTTTCTCTTGTTGCTACATCGACAATGTAAGAGTGAACCTCAAATACATTCTGTTCCGTTAATATATCTGAAAAACCCTTCATGCCATTGTCCTCTAGCATTCCATCAAAAACTATATTTTTGAAGTTTTCATGGGTACTTTCACTCATATATCTTAAATCAGAAATAGTTTTTCCATGAACACCGCTTCCATGACAAATAGCACAGTAATTTGCATAAATATCCAAACCAGCATTTATATTCTCAAGACTAGCATTTAATGTTGGTTGCTGAGGAATTGTCAGATCTCTCTCAGGTAATGCCTCAATTTTAGATTTTCCACCTAACTTAAATGTTAATAGTTTGCCATAATTACCATATTTTATTGATGCGACTTTGCCTTCCCATTCACCAAAATTATCTCCAAGAAAATTACTTGCACCTCCATCACCAGCTAAAATACTAATATATTGTTGTCCATCAATCATATATGTAACTGGAGGTGCCATGATTCCTATCCATGTATTTCTTGACCATAGTAATTCACCATTTTCTGCGTTATAAGCTTCAAAAAAACCTGAACCATTACCCTGAAAAACTAAATTTCCTGCAGTTGTAAGAGGGCCTCCATTCCAAAATTGTTCATGTTTTACTTTCCATTTAGTTTCACCAGTTAAAGGATCAAAGGCAATAAGCTCACCTGTAATAGGAGGAATACTCTCGCCATCAGACATATCTGGAACTGTTTGGAATAAATTAAATTCAGTGCCAGTATTTATTGTTCCAGGTTGCATTTTAAATAAGCCAGTTTCTGCAAATGAATCCTTTACTTTATGAACTGCTGCAATTTCCATAATTGGTATGAAAACTATTTTTTGTTTTGGGTCGTAAGACATTGCTTGCCAGCCATGACCTCCATAAGTTCCAGGTAACATCCAAACTGCTTTTTCATAGTAGTCTTTGTCAGGATTAAGAACAGGCCTTCCTGTTTCTAGATCAACATGGCTAGCCCAATTTGTCCTTACGTAGTTATTAGCCCTGAGAAGTTCACCATTTTTTCTATCCAAAACATAAAAGAAACCATTTTTTGGCGCTTGCATTAAGACTTTTTTGTCTATGCCATCAATCTCAAGATCAGCCAGCATAATATCTTGGGTAGCTGTATAATCCCACCTTTCCTCAGGTGTTGTTTGATAATACCAATTCATTTTACCAGTATCAGCATCTAATGCGACAATCGAAGAAAGGAATAAATTGTCACCACCCTCAGGAGATCTTATTTGTTGATTCCAGGGAGAGCCGTTACCTGTCCCAATATATAATTGATTAAATTCGGGATCATAGACTATTGAATTCCATACAGTTCCACCACCACCCATTGTCCACCATTGCCCTGTCCAAGTTTTAGCTGCCATTTCTAGTTCAGGGTGCTCGAATGGTAATGATGGATCGCCAGGAACAGTAAAAAAGCGCCATTCTAAACTACCATCATTTATATTGTAAGCTGATACATAACCTCTAACTCCGCCCATATCAGCACCGCCATTTCCAATATAAACCAAACCATTTGCTACCCTTGGTGCGCCAGTAATAGTGTAATCTTTATCCGTATCAATGAGTGTATTTATTTCCCAAAATAGCTCTCCTGTTTTTGCATCTAAACTAATAAGGCGCCCATCAATAGTTCCAAAATATACTTTACCTTTCCATACAGCGACACCTCTATTAACAACATCACAGCAGACTTTACGCGCCCAACTTCTTGGAACATTTGGATCATAAACCCATAATTCTTCACCAGTTCTAGCATCAACTGCATGAACAACACTCCAGGTGCTGGACACAAACATTATTCCATTATCTACTATAGGTGTTGCTTCGAGACCTCGAGTTGTGCCCATATCTAATGACCACTCCAATTCCAAGTTTTTGACTGTTTCAGTATTTATTTTATTAAGTGGAGAGTAACGTTGCTCATGATAATTTCTACCATGTGAAAGCCAGTTCTGCGGTTCAGTATTAGAATTAATTATCCTTTGAGTATTGATATTTCCGTATAGTTCATCTTTTTTAAGTGATATTTCTTTATTGATGTTAATTTCTTTAACAACATTTTTTTCAGCAGTTAAAACAATCTTATATAAAACAAGTAAACATAAGGTTAGTATTGCAATAATATTTATTGCAGTAGCTGATCCTTTTCCTAAACTTGGATGTCCCATAATAAACCTCTAAAATTTTCTAATTATTTTGCTCTAATTGAATTTGTCTATCTGTTGAAGCTGTTTTTACAATGTAATGATAAATACTTTCAACATCATTTTCTGATAAAACATCAGAAAAAGATGACATACCATTTTCACTTAAAATTCCTTCATAAACTATTTCCTTAAATAATTCATGACTATCGTTATTCATCATGCGTAAATCCGGTAGAGCTGGTCCTGCTCTTACAGCTGTACCATGACAAAAAGCACAATATTCTCCATAGAGCTCCGTTCCTCTTGAAATTTGAAATTCAGTTGATTGTAAAAGTGGTTGCTCAGGTATTATCTTTTCTAATAAATCTAATCTCGGTAAAGTTAGTTCACCATTTAATTTAAATGCTAATAATCTACCAGCATTTCCATATTTTAATGATGCTAAATGCTCAGCATGAAAACCTAGGGTATCTCCACCATGATTATTCCCTCCACCAGTTCCAGCTAAAATAGCAATATATTGTTCTCCATCTATCATAAAGGTTATTGGAGGAGCTAACATGCTTGTCTGAATATCTTTTGACCATAATAATTCACCTGAAAAAGAATCATAGGCGTTAAGAGTACCCATTCCATTACCTTGAAATGTAATACCAGATTTTGTTGACATAGTACCACCATTCCAATGCTGGGGGTACTTGACTTCCCATTTAGTTTCACCGCTTATTGGATCAAATGCCTGTAAGGAACCAGTAGGAATAGGTACATCAGGAGTCGTTAAAGCTAAATCTAGATACTTTCCTAACTCAACACCTGTATTCCATGAATTTGGTTTGTATTTTAGTTTTCCTGTTTTCTGCCATTCTTCAGTCATTTTATATATAGTTGGTGCAATTTGAGTAGGGATATAAACTAACCCCAGATCAGGATCAAATGACATAGCTTGCCAGTTATGACCACCTAAAGCCCCAGGCAATATCCATTGTTTTTCTTCTAGATAATCTTTATCTTTATTTTCTATAGGTCTTCCAGTTTCCATATCAACATGAGTGGCCCAATTTACTTCTGCATATTTGTGCGCCCTTAAGAGCTCACCATTTTTTCTATCCAAAACATAAAAGAAACCATTTTTTGGAGCCTGCATAATAACTTTTCTTTTGTCACCATCAATCTCAATTTCGGCTAACATCATATCCTGTACAGCCGTGTAATCCCAATTATCCCCTGGTGTAGTTTGATAGTGCCAATTCATCTTTCCGGTATCTGCATCTAAGGCAATCATTGATGATAAAAATAAATTATCTCCACCGCCAGGTGATCTTATTACTCTTGTCCAAGGCGTACCGTTACCTACACCTATATATACTTGATTAAATTCAGGGTCATAAACTATTGAATTCCAAACGGTACCGCCGCCTCCAATTTTCCACCATTCACCACCTTTCCAGGTTTCAGCAGCAAGTTCCATTTCTGGATGTTCGAAGGGTAGGGAAGGATCACCAGGTACGGTATAAAATCTCCAAGCCAATTTACCTGTATCAACATCAAAAGCTGATACATAACCTCTTACCCCATATTCCGCGCCACCATTACCAATAAAAATTAAATTATTGGCAATTCGTGGAGCACCAGTAATAGTGTAATCTCCTGCTCTATCTATAAGGGTGTCTATTTCCCATACTAGTTCGCCAGTCTTAGCGTCTAACTTTATTAATCTACCATCAAGTGTTGCAGAATATACATAACCTTTCCAAACTGCTGCTCCTCTGTTAACAACATCACAACAGGCTTTTCTACCCCAATCTTTTGGAACTTCGGGATCATAGTACCAAACTTCATTACCTGTCTTTGCATCTACCGCATAAACAATACTCCATTCACTTGTTAGAAACATAATGCCGTCAACAACTATTGGTGTTGATTCAAGAGCTCTAGTGCTGCTCATATCAAATGACCAAGCTAATTCAAGATTGTCTATATTGTTTTTATTTATCTGAACTAAAGGAGAGTATCGTTGCTCTTCGTAATTTCTTCCATGCGATAACCATGAACCAGGTTCATTATCTGCATTTATTATTCTTTCCTGGTTAATGTTTGCAAATATAGGATTTGCTATATCTGATTTAATAATTTCATCTTTTTTATTTTCTAATTCTTTATTGCCTGTGTTTGTTTGTGTAAATATATAACCCCCAGCGATTACTATAATAAAGATATAAAGATAATTTCTAAATTTCATAAGTTACTCCAAATTTATAAAAATATTATAGGACTTAAAAATTTGTTGCAATAAATTCTGGATTTAAAAAATCTTTATCAATTTTTCCATATAGAAAATTATCACCATTAAGTTTTTTTAAAGATCCACCTGCACCATTTAGTATTGCATGACCAGCTGCAGTATCCCATTCACATGTAGGGCCAAGTCTTGGGTAAATATCTGCAGTACCATTTGCTATAAGGCAAAATTTAAGAGAGGATCCGCATATTATTTTGTCTTTTATTTTATAATTTTTCAAATAGTTGTTAGTTTTTTCATTATTATGTGACCTACTAGTAGTTGAAATGAGATATTTTTTTTCATTAGAAACATGTATTTGTTTTGAATTTTCTAATCTTACATTATTTTCATTATAATTTATGTTTAATTGATATGACTTTTTCTCATTACTTGTATAATACAACTCTCTTTTTGCTGGCGCATAAATAGCACCGAATTCAGTTTTGTTATTTATAATTAATGCAATATTGACTGTAAATTCATCATTTTTTTCGATGAATTCTTTTGTTCCATCAAGAGGATCTATAAGAAAATAAATATCACTAATTTTAGTTAAATTTTTACTTTTATAGCTTTCTTCAGAAATACATAATATTTCAGGAAATTTCTTTTCAAGTCTGTCGCAAATTAATTTATCTGATGCTCTGTCAGCTTCTGTAACTGGAGAAAAGTCATCTTTTTTTTCTGAAACAATCTTATTTGGATAAAACTTCATTATTTCTTCACCTGCAAAAAAAGACAAAGAAACCATTTCATTGATTATATCATTATATTGGGTCATTTTATTAGTTAGTTATATAACATATTTCAAATCAATAAATTATTTATAAATTATTGAATAATTAACCTATAGTGCTTTATAAGGGTTTTAAAATATTAAGGTTTTTTATATGTTACCGGTTATTGATTTAGATATAAAGGGAAAGCCAGAAGAGACTAAAGTTGTTGTGGCGATGAGCGGAGGAGTGGACTCATCCGTTGCTGCCGCGTTGGTTAAGAACGCAGGATATTCTGTTATTGGAATAACCTTAAAATTATATGACTCAGGATCTTCAAATGGTAAAAAGGGTAGCTGTTGTGCCGGAAAGGATATTCAAGATGCTAGAAAAGTAGCTGCAGATCTTGGAATCCCTCATTATGTTTTAAATTATGAAGATATTTTCAAAGAAAAAGTTATTAATAGTTTTTCAGAATCCTATCAAAAAGGTGAAACTCCAATACCGTGTGTTTTATGTAATGAAAAAGTTAAATTTGATGATTTGTTTGAAGCTGCAAAAGGTTTAAATGCTAAAGCTCTTATCACTGGACATTATATAATATCTCAAGGCTTTGAACATAATCGCCAATTGCATCGCGCAAAAGACTCAGAAAAAGATCAAAGTTATTTTTTATTTAAAACAACAAGAGATCAACTAGAATTTTTAAGGTTTCCTCTTGGGGATTTTAAAAAATCTGAAATAAGATCTTTTGCAAATGAAATTGGTTTAACTGTTTCTGATAAGCCAGACAGTCAAGATATATGTTTTGTTCCAGACGGAAAATATGCTGATATTTTAAAAAAAATTGATCCAAATAATCTCAAGCCAGGCCATTTAAAATCTGTTGACGGAAATATACTTGGCCAACATAAAGGTATAGTCAACTTTACAATTGGGCAAAGAAAGGGTCTCGGAGTTGCAACTGGAATACCATTATATGTAATTGATATTAATCCAGACAATCATGATGTAATTCTTGGTTCAAAAGATGATTTAAGAACAAGAAATATTTATGTTAGGGATGTAAATTGGATTGGAGATGATGATATCAGTCAAATAGAAGATAAAAAAATTAAAATAAAAGCAAAAATACGCTCAACCCAAGAACCAAAGTTAGCTAATTTGTTTTTATCAAATAAGCAGTTATGTATAAACTTTTACGAAGATGTGGAGGGTGTTTCCCCTGGTCAAGCATGTGTTTTCTATGATGCAAATAATTCATCAAGAGTCCTTGGGGGAGGATGGATAACTCAATAAGTATTGTTGACATTAATATCTTGAAAGGATTAATGGTGTCATTTCATGGCGGGGTAGCTCAGTTGGTTAGAGCAGCGGAATCATAATCCGCGTGTCGGGGGTTCAAATCCCTCCCCCGCTACCATAGGAGATTTAATTGGAAAGAACTATTCAACTTGAAGGTGCAACTAATTTTAGAGATTTGGGTGGTTATGAAGCATCAGAAGGATCTAAAATTCGAAAAGGTTTAATTTATAGATCTGATCATTTATCAAACCTGACTTCATCAGATTTTAATGTCCTTAATAAATTAGGAATAAAAACTGTTTGTGATTTTAGAAGTGAAAATGAAATGATAGAGAATCCATCTCCGTTCAACCAATTATCCTCGCCAAAATTACTTCATATACCTATTAAAACACTTGGGACACATGATCTCCAGGAGCTTTCATCTAGAGAAGGTATTACTAGTCAAGAACTAGCAAATGCACTTCAAAGTCATTATGTTTTATATGTAAATCAGCATAAAAAAAAATATTCTTCATTTCTTGAAAATATTGCCTTAGGAGAAATACCGATTGTCTTTCATTGCTTTGCAGGTAAGGACAGAACAGGCTTTGCGTCATTGCTTTTATTGGGTTTAATGGGTGTTAAGAAAGATGTAATTATTGAAGATTACTTATTAACTAACAAATATTATAAAGGCCCTACATCAGGGAGTAACTGGAATGAAGTGATTTCAAAAAAAATTAAACCTCTTTTTGAAGCAAGAATAGATTATATAAATGCTGCGTTTAATGAAATAGAGAGTAGATACATTAAAATTGATGATTTTGTGATTAAGGAATTGAATATCACTTTAGATATAATCGATAAAATAAAGAATAAGATACTCGAATAAATTTATTCTTTTACAAAGGTTACAGCATAATATTCTTCACCTTCAAATAAATCTTTTGCGTCATCAACACCTTCAATAATTTGAAATCTTCTTGGTACTATAGTGCCTTCCATTCTATATCCTTTTGCACTCATATTCTTTTTATGAAATTCCATGGCTGCTGGTGTAAAATCTTTTGCTAATACAGTTATTCTTTCGATTTTTTTATCTGAATTATTCATATCAATTATTATACCTCTACTTTATCTCCTGTTCCATAGAAAACGAAACCAGGAACCTCATCGTTATTTTTAAATGCCAAAAAGTTTTTAGACATAAACTCAGCTCTTCTTATATCAGATTCCAATGAATTTGAAGAGTTATGCGGAGACATGATTAAATTTGTTAACTCATGAAAAGGGAGATTTGATGGCATTGGATTTTTATTTTCTTTATTAGAATATGGATATACCCACCAAGTATCTATTGCTGCACCTGCGATTTTTTTATTTTTAAGACAATTGTATAAATCATCTTCGTTACAAACATTTCCTCTAGCTATATTAATAAGAAAAGAAGTTTTTTTCATTTTACCTAGTGTTTCCTTATTTATAAGATTATGTGTTGTCTCATTTAAATCGCAGGCTAGTAAAACATAATCGCTTTCGCTAAGTAATTTATCTATTTCATCAGTTGATCCATGCCAGTCAAGGTTTTGAGGAAGTATTTTCTTTATTTTTCTATTAATTCCCATAACTTCCATTCCAAGGCTTTTCCCTCTTTTTGCGCATTCTTGACCAATTAATCCATAACCTATAATACCAAGTGTTTTTCCAAAAATTTCATTATTTATTAATTTTGTATGTGTAAGCCCAGGCCAATTTTCCCAAGAGCCATCTCTAAATGATTTATCAACATTAAATAGGTCTAGCGCTAAAGCTAGCATTGTTCCAATAGTGTACTCAGCCATTGCTATTTCATGTCCTGACGCATTTGCTATCATAACATTTGAAGGGATAAACGATTTATCAAGCCAATCTACACCAACAAAAGGTATTTGAAGTAATTTTAAGTTTTTTGCTTCTGAAATATATTTAAATACATTGCCAGTATTCATTGCATCGAAGCCAGTAACAATTATTTCTGCCGATTTATATTTTTTAACAAGAATATCACTTCCTTCTTCAGGTTTCCAAGTAGAGATTTTCCATCTTTCATCCAAATTTTTACTGAATATAGATAAATATGGAGTACATTTCTCACCCAATAATAAAACTTCCATTAGTATCTTCCTATGTAATAGTTACGCCACCATCAATCACAAAATTCTGCCCAGTTGTAAAAGCACCAGCATCACTCGCTAGGAAAACTGCAGCTCCAGCTATTTCATCTGGCATACCAATTCTTCTTAGGGGTGCTTTCGATGTTGTGTTTTCAAGAATTTCAGGATTATCCCAAAGAGCCTTTGCAAAGTAAGTTTTTACTAATCCTGGTGAAATGCAATTTGCTCTTATATTGTTTGGCCCATGTTCAACTGCTATATTTCTTGCTAGTTGCATATCTGCTGCTTTGGATATGCTGTATGCGCCGAGAAGTTCCGACCCTTTCAAACCTCCAACAGACGAAATAATTATTATTACACCATCTTTTTTTTCTATCATTTGAGGTAGCACAAGATTACAAAGCCAATGATTGGATTTTATATTTGCACTTAATATTTTATCGAAAGCATCATCTGGGATATTTAATGATGATCCAAAAAAGGGATTAATTGCTGCATTACAAACAAGTATATCAACTCCTCCAAGTTGTTTATTTGTTTCATTAACTAAGTTTTCTAATTGTTCTTTATGGTTAATATTACAAGGAATAGAAACTGCGCTTTCTGGGTTTTTACTATTTATGTCATCTTTTACTTGTTCACATAAATCCTCTTTTCTACTAGATATAACCACTTTTGCTCCATGATTTGAAAATTGTCTTGCTATAGCTTCACCAATACCTTTTGTCGAGCCTGTGATTAGTGCGTTTTTGCCATCTAAATCAAATAAATTCATGAATCCCTCCTTTTAGTAACTTTAACTTACCAGAGCTTTAAAACTAAATGAACCAATAGTTGACTGAATATGATAGTTAGATTAGTGAATTGCAAATGGAAAATAGTTTTGAGGGATTGCAGGAGGTTAAGAGGTTTTCTGATATTTCATATCAATATGATGCTTTGATATGTGATATTTGGGGAGTAATTCATAATGGGCAAGAGCTATTTCCAGGTATAAATGAATGCCTGCTTAACTACAAAGAACAAAATAAACTTGTCATACTTTTATCTAATGCTCCTAGGCCATCTTCATATGTTAAAACAGTTTTAGATAACTTTGGTTTTAAGAGTGATTGCTACGATGACATAATCACATCAGGAGATTTAACAAGAAAATCACTTAATGAAAAAATATTTGGTGATAATTGTTATCATATTGGACCTGATAGAGATTTAAATATATTTGAAGGCACAAGTGTTAAAAGGGTTGATTTCAATGACTCAGATTTTATTTTTGTTACTGGGCTTTTTGATGATGAAAATGAAGATGAAAATGATTATTTAGATCTTCTAAATTCTGCAAAAGAAAGAAATATGACTTTGGTTTGTGCAAATCCTGATCTTTTGGTTCAACGTGGAAAAAAACTAATACCATGTGCTGGGTTAATTTCAAAAACCTATGAAAACATTGGAGGAAAAGTCGTAAATATTGGAAAACCGTATTCACCAATTTTTAATGAAGCCATTGAAAAGATAAAAAAAATAAGCCTTTCAAACAAACAAAGTATTTTAGTTGTAGGCGACGGCTTGGAAACAGACATTAAGGGAGCAAATTTAATTGGTTTGGATTCTATTTTAGTCCTTGGAGGGTTATTTTCCAACAATAGTAAAGATAAAATTTTAGAATCGATAGAAAATAAGGGTATATATCCTAATTTTTTTATAGATGAATTTAATTGGTAAATATTTCTAATGTTAGTTGTAAAAAATTATAACAAAGTTATTGAACCAGGAGGGGTTTTTGCTTTAGGTAATTTTGACGGAGTACATCTGGGTCATAAAGAAATTATTGAAATTGCTAAAGAAACATCCATTAAAAAATCCTCCTATGCAGGTGTAATCGTATTTGAGCCTCATCCAAGAAAATTTTTTAGCAAGAACTCTAAAAATTTTTATTTATCTGATTTAAAAACTAAAGAGTTTTTGCTGAATAGACTTGGTATAGAATGCTTCGTTGTTTTGAATTTTGATAAAAATATGGCCGAAAGAAGCCCTGAAGAATTCATTAATGATATTATAATTGAAACAATTAAACCATCAGTAATAATAGTTGGCTATGACTTTCGATTTGGTAAAAATAGGGCTGGCGATATTGAAGACTTAAAAAGAATATGTTCACAGAACAATATTATTGTTAAAATTGTAGAGGAACAAAAAAAGGATGAAACTGTTCTTTCTTCATCAAATGTGAGAGATCTTTTAAAAGTTGGCGATTTCAAAGAAGCTGAAAAAATGCTTGGTCATAAATGGTTAATAAAAGGAACAGTCGTTTCAGGTGATAAGAGAGGTAGAGAAATTGGTTTTCCAACTGCTAATTTAGAAGTAAATGATTTTTTGCAAATAAATTTTGGTGTTTATGCTGTTAAAGTTGAGATAGATGGTATGAGTTATAATGGCGTATCTAACTATGGTATTAGACCAACTTTTGATGGTGAAAAATTACTTCTTGAGACCCATTTATTTGACTTTTCAAAAGATATTTATGGTAAGGATATAGTAGTTTCGTTTATCGAGTTTATCAGAAAAGAAAAAAAATTTGATGGTATTGATTTACTAAAAGAACAAATTGCATTGGACTCTAAAAAAGCAATTAAAATATTGGATAAATAAATGTCAGATAAAAAAAATACTAAGGATTATCGAGATACTCTTCTTTTACCAAAGACAGACCTTCCAATGAAAGCTAAATTATCTGAAAATGAACCTATACTTTTAGAGAATTGGGATAAGATTGATACATATACCTCTATCAGAAAATCTTCTCACGGTAAGGAAAAGTTTGTTCTTCACGATGGACCCCCTTATGCAAATGGTAATGTGCATATGGGCACAGCATTAAATAAAATCCTTAAAGATGTAATTGTTAAATCTAAACAAATGGCAGGTTTTGATGCAATTTATAGACCAGGGTGGGACTGTCATGGCCTTCCTATCGAATGGAAAATTGAAGAACAGTATAGAGAGCAAGGAAAGTCAAAAGAAGAAGTACCAATAAATGAATTCAGAAGTGAGTGTAGATTATTTGCAAAGAAATGGATTAAAGTTCAAAAAGAAGAATTTAAAAGATTAGGTGTTTTTGGGGACTGGGAAAACCCTTACACAACAATGGAATTCGAATCCGAAGCTATTATCGTTAGAGAATTTCATAAATTTTTAATGAATGATGATTTGTATTGTGGATCTAAACCTGTTATGTGGTCAGTTATAGAAAAAACTGCATTAGCTGAGGCTGAGGTAGAGTATAAAGAGCATGTTTCGCCAACAATCTGGGTTAAATTTCCTTTAACTTCAAAAGAAAAACCATATGACGATTCTAGTATTCTTATTTGGACAACTACTCCATGGACAATCCCTGCAAATAGAGCAATTGCCTTTTCATCGAAGTATGAATATGGACTTTATGAGGTTATGGAAATAGAAGAAGGCAGTTTAGCAAAAATTGGGGAAAAAATAATCATTAATAACTCTCTCAAGGAAAACCTAGAAAACGCATCAAAAACAAAAATAAATCTTATTCAAAATGTTGATGATATTGAAAAATTAGTTTGTCAACATCCTTTTAATCCTCTTGGCTATGATTTTGATATTCCTCTTCTAGAGGGTGAATTTGTTACTGATGAAACAGGAACAGGTTTTGTGCATATTGCTCCTAGCCATGGTCAGGATGATTATGATTTAGCATCTAAAAATGGAATTGAGGCCCCTTTCATGATTGATGATGAAGGTGTTTATTTGCCAAGTGTAAAAATCTTTTCTGGAAAGAAAGTATATGAGGATGATGGTTCTTACGGTGATGGTAATGGCGCAGTTATTAGAGAATTAATTAATTGCAATGCCTTATTTGCAAAAGGCAAACTCCGTCATCAATATCCTCATAGTTGGAGATCTAAAGCGCCTTTATTATTTAGAAATACCCCTCAGTGGTTTATTTCTATGGAAAAAAATAATCTTAGAAATAAATCTTTATCTGCGATCGAGAATGTCGAATGGATACCTAAGAGAGGGAAAAATAGAATTAAATCCATGGTAGATAACAGACCAGATTGGGTTGTATCTCGTCAAAGGGCATGGGGAGTACCTTTAGCAATCTTTTTAAATAAAAAAACAGGAGAAATCCTTAAAGATAAAGAAATAAATGAAAAAATATTTAATAGTTTTAAAGAATATGGTTCAGACTCTTGGTTTGAGTTATCTTCAGAAGAAATTTTGGGCGAAAAGTATAATTCTGATGAATGGGAAAAAATTGATGATATTTTAGATGTTTGGTTTGACTCAGGATCTACACAAGCTTTTGTATTAGAGGGAAATCAAGGAATAGGTATTCCTGCAGATTTATATCTTGAGGGATCAGATCAACATCGTGGTTGGTTCCAGTCTTCATTACTTGTTGGGTGTGGAACAAGAGGTAAAGCACCCTTTAAAAAGGTTTTAACTCATGGATTTGTAGTTGATAAAGATGGAAAAAAAGAATCTAAATCACTTGGAAATGTTACTAAACCTGAAGATTTGATTAAACAATATGGTGCTGATGTTATCAGATTGTGGGTAGTTTCTTCCGACTTTACAGACGATCTAAGAGTTGGCCAGGACATCATGAAAGCAAATGTAGAGTCTTATAGAAAAATTAGAAATACTTTTCGTTTTTTACTCGGAAACCTTGATAACTTTTCTGAAGATGAAATTGTAGATTATAAAAATATGCCAGAGTTAGAAAGGTATATTCTTCATAAGCTTTGCTTAATAGATAATGAAGTTAGAGAGTCTTATAAAAATTTTGATTTAAAGTCAGTGTTTCAAATATTATTAAATTTTTCAAACCTTGATCTTTCTTCATTTTATTTTGACATAAGAAAAGATTGCTTATATTGCGACAGTCCAAAAAGCAATATACGAAAATCAACTAGGACTGTTCTTGATTTACTTTTTGATTATTTGGTTAGGTGGTTTGCTCCAATTTTATGTTTTACTGCTGAAGAAGTCAGAAAATCTAGATTTCCTGATTTAAAAAATTCTATTCATGAAATGCAATTTTTAGATGTTAAAAATGAATGGAATAATTCAGAATTATTTGAAAAATGGGAGAGCATTAGATCAATAAGAAAGGTAGTTACTGGAGCAATTGAGCTTGAAAGAAAAGAAAAAAGAATTGGCTCAAGTCTTGAAGCAAAACCAATACTTTTTATTTCAGATGACAATTATGTTGGTGCATTAAAAGATATTGATTTACCTGAGATATTTATTACTTCCCAAGCAGAGTTGAGAAATGAAAAAGGTCCCAAAAATGCATTTACTTTGGATGAAATTAATGATGTTGCTGTGATATGTGATATTGCAGAAGGTAATAAATGTAGCAGATCTTGGAAAATTTTACCAGAAGTAGGGACGGATAAGGAATACCCAGACCTAAGTCTTCGTGATGCGGATGTAATGAGAGAAATTAATGATAAAGGGAATTAGAGAATATCTTTTTGTTGTAGCATCATCTGGTGGCGTCCTTTTAATTGATTTCTTAAGTAAAAACAAAATTATATCAATATTCAAAGACGGTATTGTTGAAAAAATATATGTTAATGAATATTTGGATTTTATTTTAGTTTTTAATACAGGTATTTCCTATGGTCTATTTTCTGGAGGAGGAGATTTTCAGAAATGGATTCTAATCTCACTTTCCATTTTAATTATAATTTTTCTTTTAAGTTTTGTTCGAAATGAATCTTCAATTCTTTCAAAGCTTGGTATATCCTTCATAATCGGAGGTGCCTTAGGAAATGTATTAGATAGATTTACATATGGTGCAGTAGTAGACTTTATTTCTCTTCATGCGAAAGGTTTTTCTTGGTATATATTTAATATTGCAGATATGTTTATTGTTCTAGGAGTAATTCTTTTTATTCTTAGTCAGTTTATTTTATCTAAAAAGAATATAGGAAATTAAATTATGGTTAAAAATTTTATAGTTATGTTAGTTTTGTTATCGCCAATACTTTTAATTGGTTGCGGGAGTGAACTTGCCAAAGTTTTGGGTACTGACAAATTACCTCCAGATGAATTTACGATTTTAACAAAGCCTAATTTAATTATACCTCCAGAATATAATTTAAGACCTCCCGCTGAAGGAGAGGTTAGGCCTACACCACAACAACCAAGCAGAGAACTACAAGCAATATTATTTAATAATTCAAATAATTCAGAAGACTTTAGTCAGTCAGAGATTAATTTAATGACAGGTGCTGATGTTGCAGAATCTATACCAAATATAAAAGAAGTTTTGGACTCAGAGATGCGCGATGTAGAAGAGGTTAATGCAAACCTTGAAACTCAAATTATAAATACTCCAGCAAAAAAAATTAATTAAATTATTTAAAAAGATTCTTAATATTTGAAATTGATATTTCAACTTTTTTATTATTCTTATTATTTTTTATAATTATTCCGTTTTTTGATTCAGTTAGTTGAAAGTTTTTGTGAAAATTGAAAACTGATTTAATTGAATTATTTTTATTTTTTTTATCTCCATCAAATTCGTATATCTGTTTTGAAAATGATTTTAATATTAAGCCTTTTGTCATTTTTTCAACTTTTTTTCTATCAACTAAATTTTCATTATAGTTTAAAAAAATAAAGAAAGATGGATATCCATCAACTTCAAATGACTTCCTATAAATATCATTAAATACCCTTTTGATTTCTAGAAATCTTGCTGGTTTATTGTTTACAATAATGTATTGATTATTCATCTTTTTCGAGACTTGTTTTTTACTGCTGTAATAGATCTTAATTTTTATTTTCTCTGTTTCTAATTGTTCTTTTATTAGAGATTTAGCAATTTTATTATCAAATACTTTACTTATTCTTGAAATTATTTTGTCTTTAGAAAGTTTATCTTCAATGGGAGTATTAATTATTGATGTATTGTTTAGCTTAGCTAAGAAATTAATATTAGGAAAAGCTAAAGCATAATTGAATATTATATTTTTTATATCATCCTCGATAAAATTCTCTGGATTAGTCCTCTTTTCATTATCATTATAAAAAATATCTTTTAATGATATTTTTGTTCCTATATCTGCATAGCATTCTTTAATTGGTTGTATTTTGTCATTAGTAATTTTTAATAAAGATCCTCTTGTTTTATCTTTTTCTTTGCTGATGATTTCTAAATTACTAATTTTAGACAAATTTAAAAATATATTCTGATTGTTGTTTAAGGTAACAGAATTATTCTCAACAGATTCTGCAAGGTCTTTTGAACTTAATCCATTTCCATTATTTTTAATTTCAATGAGGCTTAAGCCATTTCTTTCAATCTTAATGCTAATTTTGTTAGCGCTATCATTAATTGAGAACTCAATTAGGTTCCTTAATATTTTTGAAGCACTATGCTCCTCATATTCTGTATTTTTTGATTTTGAATATTTAACTAAAGGAGTGTTGCTCAATAATCTTTTCCTTTTTATTCAGATAAATATTCTTCTACTTCAAGTGCTGCCATACAGCCCATACCTGCAGCGGTAACGGCTTGTCTATATTTATCATCAGTAACATCACCGGCTGCAAAAACACCGCTAATATTTGTTTTAGTTGAATCAGCTGCAGTAAAAATATAACCCGCGTCATTCATATCTAATTGATTTTGAAATATTAATGAGGAAGGACTATGTCCAATCGCAACAAAAACACCATCAGCTTTGAGATTCTCTATACTATTTGTTTTCTTATTTTTTAAAACAACTTGGTTTACACTTAAGGGATCTTCATCACCAACTATCTCTGTAATTTCTGTATCCCAAATAATTTCAATTTTTTTATTTTCCATTAATCTTTTTTGAAGAATTTTCTCAGCACGCAATGAGTCTCTTCTATGTATTAATTTTACTTCACTTGCAAAGTTAGTTAAAAAAATTGCTTCTTCAGCGGCAGTATTTCCTCCTCCAACCACAACAACTGTTTTATCTTTATAAAAAAAACCATCGCAAGTTGCACATGCTGAAACACCATACCCCTTAAATTTATTTTCTGATTCTATCCCTAACCAGTTTGCTTGAGCACCAGTTGCAATGATTAAAGCATCACATGTATATTCTTTTTCTGAATCAGACTTTAATTTAAAAGGCTTATTTGATAAATCGACATCAACAATGGTATCAAAAACTATATTTGTTCCAACACTTATTGCTTGCTCTTTCATCTGATCCATTAACCATGGACCTTGAATAATATCTGCAAAACCTGGATAATTTTCTACATCAGTAGTTATTGTCATTTGACCACCTGGTTCAATCCCCGTTAAAAGAGTTGGCTCTAACATCGCTCTTGAAGCATAGATAGCTGCAGTATAGCCAGCAGGTCCAGAACCAAGAATTAATAATTTTGAATGAGTGTTATCTGTCATTTTAATTAGCTTTATTTCATTTAAAAAAGATTCTTATAGATATAGTCAACTATTTCTTTTGTAGGGTCTAATTTTTTATTCTGAAAATAATCAATATTGTTTTCAAAAAGTCTTATATGTCCGGAATTTACTAATGTATTAATGAATTTATTAAATCTTTTTGACTTACTTTTTATATCAATATAATAAACCGGTTTTGGAACATTTATTGCTTCACTTATCATATTTGCCGAGTCTGGTGTTGTTATTATTATTTCTGAAGCTTTTAAAATAGCAAAATATGGATTATCACCTTGCCCATCGTAAAATAAATTTTTTTCATTTATTAATAAATTTTTAATTCTGTTGGATAATTTTTTAGGCGACCTTCTAGATAATGTAATTAGCGGAGTATATCCATTACTAATAACAAAATTTATAGCTTGAATGATTTTTTCACATTCGTCATCATTAAAATTATAAGCCTTACTTTTTCCTCCAATCAAAAAACCTATAAAAGGCCCTTTGAGTTTTGATAATTTATCCAACCATTCATCGTGATGATAATTAAGTAGTTCGTTTGTTACCCTGTTTGGTGATGTTATGGTTTTTACAACATTACTTCCTTCTATAGAGTCATGTTCTGGCGCCCAAACTATATCAAATTCTTTTGAGTTTATTCTGGGATCTTGAAGATATATTGTTTTGCATTCTTTTTTAGAGGCTTTCCTTATGTATTTAAGATAAGGAATTGTTTTTCTTCCAGCCGCTATCACAAGATCAGGCCATGGTTCACGAACTTGGGGATTAAGAAATGGAGTCCCGTAAGGAGCAAAAAGAGAAACAGCCATTGAGGGCTTTATTTTTTTAATTTCTGTCTCTATTCCTAATCGTTCAATCACACCAAGGCACTGGTTTTCGCACCCAATTAAACCTGATGAAAGTATCCAGCTATTTTTTATTTCTTTTAAAACCATAGTTATTATCGATTATTGTAATAATCTTGCGTATTAACAATATAATCTATAACATAAATTTCATGAAACGAGATAATTTAGATTTCATAGACATTAAAATACTTAATAAACTGCAAGAAAATGGCCGAACTACAAATGTTGAGCTATCAGAGTTTGTTGAGCTTTCAGCACCTCCTTGCTTAAGAAGAGTAAAAGCACTTGAAAATGAAGGTTATATTAGAGGATATCATGCAGAATTAGATCCAGAAAAATTAGGGTTTGAGGTTACGGTCTTTGCAATGGTTGGTTTACATAACCAAGCTGAAGCAGATTTATTGAGTTTTGAGGAGCATGTTGGCAACTTAGATTATGTTAGAGAATGTCATATGCTTAATGGAGAAATTGACTTTATTTTAAAGTGTGTGGCTCCTGATCTATCTAGTTTTCAAACCTTTCTTACTAACGAGTTAACTTCAGCTCCAAATGTAGCAAGTGTGAAAACATCACTAACTATAAGACAATCAAAATATTTGCCCGGCGTTCCTTTAAAATAGGAATCTAATCAAAAATCTTACCAGGATTAAGAATATTTTTTGGATCAAGTGATTTTTTAATACTTTTCATTATTTTTATTTCATCACCTTTAATTTTTAGAGCATCTTTTTTTCTAACGATACCTATGCCATGTTCAGCGCTAAAAGAGCCTTCCATTTTAACTATAAGAGATAGAATTTTTTCTCTAAGCGGTTTTTCTAACTTAAAAAAACTATCCTGGCTTAAATTTTCTGGTTGACTAATATTATAATGAATATTCCCATCCCCTAAATGACCAAAAGTAATTTTTTTAGCCTTTGGAATTTCTTTTGAAACTATTAAATCTGCTTTTCTGATAAATTCATCTACTTCAAAAATAGGAACAGATACGTCATTCTTTATACTTGCTCCATCTTTTTTCTGAGCCTCAGATATATTCTCTCTTAAATTCCAAATTTGCTTTGATTGTTTTTTTGAGTTTGCAAAAACTGCATTTAATATTGTTTTCTTCTCTAAACCTAGATTTACAATCTCATTAATTTTATCAATGGCATCTAAGTTTTTTTCATAAGAAGAAAATTCAATCAATATATACCACTCTGCTTCCTCAGAAATTGGCAGTATAGCCCCGTTGATATTTTTCAAAACTGTTTCGATAGAATTATTATTCATAATCTCAAAAGAGGTTAATGGGGTCGATGTATTTTTTTGGATCATTCTAAGAAATTCCAATGATTTTTTTGGACTTCTTGAAGATGCCAAAAAAGTAAATTTTTCCCTTGGCTTTGGGAATATCTTTAGGCTTGCAGCAGTAATTATACCTAATGTTCCTTCTGATCCAACGAATAGATCCTTTAAAGAATAGCCAGTATTGTCTTTTTTTAAAGTTTTTAGAAGATTGATAATGCTTCCATCTGATAAAACGACCTCAAGCCCTAAAGTTAGGTCCCTTGTATTACCATAATATAAAACACCTACACCTCCAGCATTTGTAGCCAAGTTACCCCCTATTGTGCAGCTTCCTTCCGAGGCTAAAGAAAGAGGAAATAACATATCATTTTTCTCGCATACGCTATGAATTTCAGACAGTAACATACCAGATTGTACAACCATTGTTTGGTCTATCTTATTGAAAGATATTAGTTTTTTCATTCTTTCTAAAGAAACTATAAAATCTTTACTGTTATATGTGATTTGGCCACCTACAAGCCCAGTATTCCCACCTTGAGGGGTAACTGAAATATTATTTTTATTAAATAATTTAAGTAATAAAGATACTTCTTTAGTAGATTTGGGTCTTAATATCGCCTGTGCTTTTCCGATATATCTATTTCTCCACTCAACAAGGTATTTGCTTTTATCTTCACTCGATAGCAATATATTCTTTTTTCCTATTATTTCTTCAATTTTTTTGATGATATTGTTCTTCATGCTATAATTTTAACCATTATAAAAATTAATTTAAACTTATTTAAATGATAGATTTAAAAAAACATGCTTACACATTTTAAAAGTATACTAATTACATCTGAAAATATTGAAGAAAGCCATGAGCAGTTTCATAAATTATTTGGTCATGACACAAGTGATATAGGTAATGATAGCGATTCAAAAATATATAACCATAGTTTAAAAAATGGATCTATTGAGTTATACGAAAATAGAAATCAAAAAGATATTTTTTATTATTCGCAGTTGAAAAAACATAACATGGATAATGGCATTCAAGCTTTATCACTTGTATCTGACGATATTTTTGAAGATCATAGAAAATTTAAAGAAATGAATTTAAATATAAGTAGTATTGAAGAAATTGACTTCAATTTCAGAGATAAAAAAAATACAAAATCTACATTTTTTTCACTAAAAAAAACTAATTCTTCCGATTTAAATTTATTAGTTTTTGATCAAGGCGCAGCTTTAAATGATAAAGGGAATTATGAAGATTATACTATTTCAAAGTTTAATCAAATAATCATCTATACTCCTGATATCGAATATCTAAAAAATTTATTCACTGAAAAACTTGGAATTAGACTAGCGCTTGATAAGGTTTTTAATTTTGGTGAAAAGGATATAAGAATGATGTTTTTTCGCATTGGCAGCGTTACGCTTGAGGTAATTGAAAATCCTGATTCTGAATCTTTATCTTTTGGTGGAGTAGGGTGGCATAGTGAAAACATCTCTAAATGTCACAAAAGATTAATTGATTCTAATTTTGATCTTTCTGAGATAAGAAAGGGAAGAAAGCCTGGGACAATAGTTGCAACAATAAGAAACGCACCTTTAAAGATGCCAACTATAATTATAGGTTTAGATGATTAAATTTCTTAAAATAATTACTTTTTCGTTAATAATGCTTTTGAATTCAATACATTTTTCAATTAGTGCAGAAGAAAATAGAGAATTAATTAAGATTAAATTTGCAACGGATTGGCGAGCTCAAGCAGAACAAGGTGGTTTCTATCATGCGTTGGCACTTGGGCTATATGAAGAGAGGGGTTTAGATGTTGAAATCATTCAAGGCAACGCTGGTATTAATATTCCAAGACTTCTTGCAGCTAAAGAAATAGAATTTGGTATAGGATCAAATAGCTTTGTACCTCTTAATATTCTTAGTAATGGAATACCAGCAAAAGCAGTTATGGCTTCATTTCAAAAAGATCCTCAAGTAATTATAACACATAACTCTTCTCCAATTGAGAATTTAAATGAAATGGTGAATAAACCAATCATGATTTCTGAGAATAGTATTGGTGCTTTTTGGGTTTGGTTAAAATCAAAATATTTATTTAACGATAAACAAATAAGAAGAAAAACTTTTAGTTTGGCTCCTTTTTTAGTTAATCAAGAGGCAATATTACAAGGTTATTTAACATCAGAACCGTATCTTGTAGAAAAGGAATTAGGTAGGGCGCCAAATATCTTTCTTTTATCTGATTATGGTTTTCCAGGGTATGGAGCAATGATTCTAGCTAGGAATGATATAATTGAAAGAAAACCAGAAGTTGTAAGGGCTTTTGTTGAGGCAAGTATTTTAGGTTGGAAGAAGTATATTTATGAAAATCCGGATGCTGGTAATGAGCTTATTCTAAAAGAAAATAAAGAAATGACTAAAGAAATTATTTTTCAGGCGATCGATAAAATTAGAGAATATAATTTAATTTCAAGTATGGATGGGTATATAGATATAGGTTTGATGGAAAATAAAAGATGGGAAGAATTCTTTAAAACAATGTCAGATTATAATGTTTATAATAAAGAGCTTAAATGGAGAGAGTCATACTCCCTTGAATTTATTAATAGAAGATAAACATGTTAAATTTTTCTAATGTTCATATGAAATTTGATAAGGATGTTCTTTCCGATATAAATTTAAATATAGACTCTGGAGAATTTGTATCAATTTTAGGCCCATCGGGATGCGGAAAGTCTACATTATTAAGATTAGCTTCAAATTTAACGAAGCCTACCAAAGGTGTTGTGGATTATATCTCTTATAAAGATTTATCAATTGGGTTTGTCTTTCAAAACCCAACATTAATGCCATGGCGTACTGTTCTGGAGAATGTCACTTTACCTCTAGAATTAAATAAGAAGAAATCTTCGAAGGAAGAAGCTTTAATGTGGCTAGAGAGAGTAGGTTTAAAAGACAAAGAAAAGAGTTACCCTAATGAGTTATCTGGCGGCCAAATGATGAGAGTTTCTATCGCTCGATCACTCATTAATGGATGTAATCTTTTACTCCTTGATGAGCCTTTTGCAGCCTTAGATGAGATCACAAGAAGGAAGCTTGAGGATGATCTTCTAGAAATATGGGAAAAAGAAAAGTTTACTGTATTGTTTGTTACTCATTCTGTATCTGAGGCAATTTATTTATCTCAAAGAGTGCTCGTTCTTTCATCTGGGCCGGGTAAGATAGTATATGAAAAAAATATTAATCAATACAATTCAAAAGAAGAATTTAGAGGAAGTAAAGAATTCCAAAATATAAATAGTGAAATTTTTGAAAAATTAAAAAGTGGTGTAAATAATGAATAAATTATCTACTTATTTTTCTCCAATAATTGCTTTAACTATCATTTTTATAATATGGGAGTTTCTTGTTAATTTATTTTCTATACAACTCTATATTTTGCCAGCTCCAACAGATATTTTTCTTTCTTTAAATGATAATTTAAAGGAATTACTACTGGCAACATTAAATACACTTAAAATTACATTATTTGCATTCTTAATTGCTACACTTATTGCAATAGGTTTAGCTATAATTTTTTCCTTATCAAAGATTTTGGAAATCTCTCTCTATCCAATTACGGTAATCTTTCAAGTGACCCCGGTTGTTGCAATTGCGCCATTAATTATAATATGGGTAGGTCTTGATAACGCTGAAATAGCAATACTTATTTTATCGGTAATTGTTGCCTTTTTTCCTGTACTAGCAAATACTAATTTAGGTTTTCGTTCAGTTGATAAAAATTTAAAAGAACTGTTTCTTATAAATAGAGCCTCAAAGTGGCAAACTTTAACAAAATTGAATTTACCTTACGCAACACCTTATATTTTAACTGGGATGAAGACTTCAATAGGTTTGGCATTAATTGGAACTGTTGTAGCAGAATTTGTAGCTGGCACTGGTTCATCTGCTGGTTTATCTTGGATTATTATAGAATCTGGTAACAGATTAGATATAGCGAAGCTATTTTCAGCTTTAGTATTGCTTGTCTTATCAGGAATATTTCTATTTTTATTAATGTCTACCATAGAATATAGTATTTTAAGGCGTTGGCATCAAAGCGTAAAAGAAAATGAAAGTTAAAAGATGAAAAAATTATCTAAAAAAGCGGCTACAGTTAGTGAAGCTTTAGACACTCGTTTAACATGTAGAGCTTTCACTAACAAAGTTCCAGAAAAGAAAGTAATTATTGATCTTTTAGAGAAAGCTAAAAGAGCCCCATCAGGCGGGAATCTTCAACCATGGAAAATATGGGTTGTTTCAGGGAATCCTCTAAAAGATTTCATCGGAGATGTTGCTAATAAAATTAAAGAAAACCCTATGGGAGAAGGAACAGAATATAATATTTATCCAAAAAACCTAAAAGAGCCATATGAGTCAAGGCGAAGGGAAGTAGGAAGGTCTATGTATGAGGTTTTGAATATACCTAAAGATGATAAAGCTGGGAGGCTTAATCAATTTAAAAGAAATTTTGAATTCTTTGGTGCTCCTGTAGCAATCTTTTTTGCAATCGACAGGCAAATGCAAGAAGGTCAATGGTCAGATTTAGGAATGTTTATGCAGTCAATCATGCTGTTAGCAAGAGAAGAGGGCTTACATACAGCACCACAAGAGGCATGGGCAGTTTGGTATAAAACAGTTAGTAAATTCTTAAATATACCTGAAGAATTAATGCTATTTTGTGGAATGGGCATTGGTTACGCTGATGAAGATGACCCAATAAATACATTTAGGAGTAAAAGAGTAGATATTGAAGATTTTACAGACTTTATAGGGTTTTAAATAATTCGTTTATCTCTAAATATATTAATTTTCTCTTCAGAGAAACCTAGTTCAGTTAGAATTTGATTTGTATCTTCACCTAGAGTTGGAGGTCTCTTTTTAATTTTATTTTCTGAATTTGATAGGTTTATCGGTAATCCCATAACTGGCGCAGGTTTATTTAATCCTGGATATTCTACATTTTGAAAAAAATTCATCTGATTAACATGTTCATCTTTTAAAACATCAGCTAAATTATTAACTGGCCCAGCAGGCACCTGAGCTTCAGAAAGTAAATTTAAAGCCTCTTTTGATGATAAACCTTTGCACCAATCTTGAGTTTTATCACTTAGAATTTGAGAGTTTTCTCCTCTTTTAATATCAGTAGAAAATCTATCGTCATTTAGAAAATCTTCAGCTCCTACTAAATTTGCCCATCTTTTAAACAATGGTTCTCCAAGAACTTGGACAACAATCCATCCATCTTTTGTTTTAACTATATCTACAGGTCCTGCATAAGGACTTTTATTTCCAATTGCTTTTCTATTTTTATTTGTTATTGCCTCTTCGATGAGATGAGTATTCATGTATGCTAGAGATGTAGCAAAAAGAGCTCCTTCAACAACTTGTCCTTTACCAGTTTTTTCTCTGTCAATAATTGCAGCCAGGGTACCCATAGCTGTAAGTGATGCAGTTCCATAATCAACATAAGGAGAATAGGCTTTTATTGGCTCATCTTCATACCCAGTTAAATGTGTTGCTCCGGACATAGCCTGACCAACGCCATCAAATCCAACCCTTTCAGAATATGGTCCACCGTGACCAAATGCAGAAACAGTGGTTAGTATTATTTTATTGTTATATTTTTTGATTGTTTCATAATCTATACCCATTCTTTTTAGGGTTTGGGGAGGAAGATTGGCTACCACAACATCTGCTGATTCAATGAGCTTTTTAACTATTTCTTGAGATCCATCCTTTGTGGGATTTAATGTTAATCCCTTTTTATTTCTATTCATTTGCATAAACATGGCGCCTTCACCATTGGGATTTCCTATAGGATGTATATATCTATCTTCGGAACCATCAATTCTTTCAACCCTTATAACTTCCGCACCTAGATCTCCTAGAAGTGCAGCACAATAAGGACCAGCAATATACCTTCCAAAATCTAAAACTCTAATTCCATTTAAAATATTCAACTTAAACTCCCTTATGAACATTAAAAAAAATTAATATTAAAGAAATGTTCTGGTAAAGGAAACTATTAGATAATGGTTTGATTGAAAAATATTTGGCCACATCTATATTAAAAGCCTCCCCCATCATATAGATGTGGCCAAATTAAAATAATGACATAATTGGTTAATATGAATTATTCTTATAAGAGGAGTAATTTATGCATATATTGCTTGTAGAAGACGATAATGAGACTGCATCTTATTTAACGAAGGGCCTCAAAGAAAGCGGTCATGTAGTAGATAGGGCTAGTGACGGAAAAGAAGGCCTGTTTATGGTTTTTGACTCAAACTTTGATGCATTGATTGTTGATAGGATGCTTCCAGAATTAGATGGTTTAACTTTAATTACTAAAATTAGAGAAAAAAATTTAGATATACCAATAATAATTCTTTCGGCCTTAGGTGAAGTAGATGAGCGTGTAAAGGGCCTTAAATATGGTGCAGATGACTATTTGGCTAAACCTTTTTCCTTTTCAGAATTATTAGCACGTCTAGATGCTGTAATTAGAAGAAATCAACATGATAATAACAACAGTTTGCTTGAATTAGGTGATTTAAAACTTGATTTATTAAGTCGTAGAGTTGAAAGGGAGGGGCAAATTATCGATCTACAGCCTAGAGAATACAAACTCTTGGAGTTTTTACTTAGAAGGCCTAATCAAGTTGTTACAAGAACTATGCTTTTAGAAGGTGTTTGGGAATATCATTTTGATCCTCAAACAAATGTTATTGATGTTCATATATCTAGATTACGCTCAAAAATAGATAAACCTTTTAAAGGAAAGCAAATGCTCTTTACAGAACGCGGTGCTGGATATGCTTTAAGGTATGATGAATAATCCATTTAATTTAGCTAGTTTTAGACTAATTTTTACCTATACGATGCTTTTAGGATTGTCGATTGGTCTTGTTTTGATGTTTTTATATTACACAACAGCAAGAGATATTGAGTTAGAAGCGGATCAAAAAATAATAGAGAAAGTAGAAGATTTAAATAATATTTATTTAAGATACAGAGAGCAAGGTCTTTTAAATTATATAAGAAGCGAAACATCTAGAGCAACACTTGATATTTATAGGCTTTATGACTCTCAAAATAACTATATAGCAGGTAATATAAAATCTGAGCCTAATGATGTTAAAGTTAATGATGATGGATGGATAGAGTTTGCATATCAAGTAAATGAAAATGGAGTTGAAAAGATCCATTATGGTAGAGGAAGAAATTTTATAACTCCACGTAGGAATTTAAGATTAATTGTTGGCAGGGTAGTAAATGATGAAAAGATTCTGAAAGAGAGGTTTCTTTATAGCTCTTTATGGTCAATTCTAATTATTATTTTTCTTGGAATCTTTGGAGGTTATATCCTAAGTAGAAATTTTCTAAAAAGAATTTCAGATATAAATAAAACAAGTAAAAAAATCATGGATGGTAATTTAAAAGAGCGTTTACCAACAACAAAAGGTAAAGATGAATTAAATCAATTATCATCTAATTTAAATGAAATGTTAGATAGATTAGATTCTCTAATGACCAATATGAAGGAGGTCTCTGATAATGTTGCCCATGATTTAAGAACTCCTCTAAACAGAATTAGAACAAATTTAGAGGTCACATTAATGTCAAACCCAGATATAGATCAATATAAGAAATCATTTGAAGATGCTCTTGTAGAAACTGACAATTTGATTAAAACTTTTAATTCCATTTTGTCTATATCAAAAGTTGAATCAGGTACATCAGATTTAGACAGAAATCCAGTAAGCCTAAAAGAATTAATTTTAAATATGCATGAGTTATATGAGCCTATTGCTGAGTCAGATGGGATTAAATTAAATTACGAAGTTAATGAAGATATTATTATCAATGGTAATTATAATTTACTCTCTCAGGCTTTAGCCAATTTAATTGAAAACGCTATTAACTATGGTTGTTCAAATAATAACCCAGCTATAAATGTTGGAGCAAAACAAAATGAAAACCTTTTATCTTTATGGGTAAGCGATAATGGTATTGGAATTAGAGATGCTGATAAAGATAGAGTATTAGCGAGATTTGTGAGACTTGATACTAGTAGAAGTTTAAAAGGTTCTGGATTGGGTTTAAATCTTGTTAGTTCAGCTGTTAAATTTCATGGAGGCACTTTAAAATTAATAAATGCTAAGCCTTCAGGCTTGATTATATTGATTGAAATCCCCTTAGACTTTTAAGTGCCGCCATCAACAAAAAGACATTGTCCAGTCACCCAGCTTGACGCATTTGATGCCATAAAGACTACTGCCGCACCTATATCTTCAGGAGACCCCCATCTATTGAGCGGAATAGGAATATATTTCTTTAATTCTTTCTCTCTTTCTTCTGTATGCATGTTCATTGAATCCTTAAAGTTTTCTGTTGGTATTGGACCTGGCGCAATAGCATTAACCCTAATTTTAGGGGCTAACTCCAATGCAAGAGTTGCTGTCAAACTGTTGACAGCAGCTTTCGAGGCGCCATATGGGCCGTTTTTTATATTTCCTTGCATATTTTTTGATGAACTAGAAGAAATATTAATTATTGCACCTCCCTCCTGCATTTTCATGGCCGCAGTAATACAGCCATTAAAAACAGCAGTGAAGTTAAGGTTTATTTGTGCCTCAAACTCCTCAAAAGAAGTCTTAGTAAGATAGCGTGGAGTTCCATCCGGTAAACCTCCAGCGTTATTTACCCATGTACTTATTTTACCAAACTCTTTAAGGGCTTTTTCACTTAAGTCTTCAAAAGAATTTGGGTTTGTAACATCTATCGGCACTACTATTGCCTCTCTTCCTAATTTCTTAATTTCCTTTTGTACTTCGCTAAGGTCCTTTTCTGTTCTGGAGGCAAGGACAACATTTGACCCAGCTTCAGCTAAAGCAATTGCAATTCCTTTTCCTATACCTTTGCCGGCACCCGTTACAACAGCTACATCATCTTTTAAATTAAATAATTCTAAAATTGGCATATTATTATCCTCCTTATGTTATAATTGTTTAGAGAAAAGTTATGGTCAATTGGTTTATATATATTTTTTTCATATTATTTCTAATATTCTTTTTTGTTTATGTTTCTGGAAATAGAGAAACAATTGATATAAGTGATTTGGAAATAGATAGTGAATATTCTTTTTTTAATAATAGCCATGGTAAAACTGCTTATTATTCAATTGGTGAGGATATTAATGAACCTTTAATTCTTATTCACGGAGTTACTGTTCCTTCGCATTATTATAAAAAGATTGCCACAAGCTTATCTGAAATTGGCTATAAGGTTTATGTTTATGATCATTTCGGAAGAGGTTATTCTGATAGGCCAAAAATAAAATATAATATGCATACTTATCAAAACCAACTAAATGATTTTATTAATCATTTATCGTTAGATAATTTTACTTTAATGGGGGTGTCTATGGGAGGCGCTTTAGCATCTAATTATGCAGCTAAAAACCCTGCTAAAGTTAAAGCCTTAATTTTAAATGTACCTTTTGTTGGGTTACAGACAATTGGGTTAGAAAACTTTGCATCTATCCCAATTTTTTGGGATTTCTATTTGAGGTTTTTTATTATTAATAGGTTAGTGAAAAGAGGATATGGTTTAACTGATGATAGCCAAGACCCAGATCATTTTATCGAGCAATTTAATGTTAAAGGAACTCAATATTCATTTAGCTCTCTTATGAAAAACTTCACAAAGCATAATTTTTATAATGATTATCAATTAATCAATGATTATGAAATCCCAGTTCACATTACTTATGCTCCAGATGACGAAGATGTCCCGATAGACTCAATACTAAAAGCAATTGAATTAGTTCCTGACGCTAAAACATTTTCGTTTGAAGGCGGTCATAATATCATAAATTCTAGAACTGAAGAGATTGTTTCTCTTATTAATGATTTTAAATCTAGTAATTTAAATGACTAGATTGTGCTAGCCAAACCCTTAGCCGAGAGAATTTCTATCCAATATCCATCAGGATCTTTTATAAAGGCAAGTCCTTTCATATTTCCATCATCTGGTTTTTTTTGGAACTCTACTCCAAGCGATTCAAATCTTTCGCATGCCTCATAAACATCTGGGACAGTTATACCAATATGGCCAAATCCTCTAGGATCAGAATTGCCATCATGATGAGAAAAGTTTTCATCATTTTCTGTTCCCCAGTTATGAGTTAATTCTAAAACAGCCTTTTGGCTTAAAGTATAAGCAAATCTATCCTGGTTATTTTCAGGAACAGGATCATCTTCATCTCTAAGGTAGGCAAGAAAATATAAAGAGAATTTAAAATCTGGGAAGTCTAATTTTTTTAAAATAGTCATACCAAGGATTGTAGTGTAGAAATTAATTGATTTTTCAGGGTCTTTTATCCGAAGCATAGTTTGGTTAAAAACATATTCTAGTGTTTCTTCATCAGGATTTTGAGACATTTCTTCCATAGTAAGGCTCCAGTTCAGTTTTAGTTTATATGATATATTATTAACAAAGGTATAAAAAAAGGCTATTTAAAAATGACCTTTTTAATTATAAATTAATTATTTCGTGTTCTTTAAAAAAAAGGGCCATAATTTATGGCCCTTTTCTATAACTATTTATTTCTTAATTACATTTTATATTTATATTGTAATGTGAGAGTTCTACCTTGCCCTGTTGTTAACGCTTGGTCTTGAATAAGGGCCGATGAACCTGATTGCGTTGAAATTCTTCCAGGTATTGCTCCACCTGTAATAATTACAATTTCATCACCGAGATTTCTTCCAATAAGATTAAACGAATGTTTACCATCTTCGGAGTATAGGCTTAATGCAGCATCATTAATCCAAAAAGAATCCTGCATTGGTGAATCTATATAAGTCCCCCAACCGTATTCATCACTGTATCTTGCGTCAGTCGAAATATTATATCTCCAACCATTTGATAGTCCAGAGTCATAACTTAATCCAAAGGATCCAGCTATTTCAGGGCTATATGATCTCTTGCTACCTTTAAGGTTTTCTCCGCCAGGAGTTACAAAATCACCAGTGTTAGTAGCATCTGTCCAAGCAAATTGTCCTCTTAAAGATAGTCCAGGTATATCTGTATACCAAAGTAAATCTGCTTCAAATCCCTCAGTTTCAACTGCACCTGCATTAAAAGTACTGAACTGGATAATTGCCGCATCGAAAAGTTGAACCTGAAGATTAGTATATTCATACTTATAATATGTTGCATTTAATCTCATATTATTATCAAGAAGATTAGATTTTAAACCAATTTCAAAACCATCTACTTCTTCAGAATCATAAATCAATGCATCAAAGCCTTCGAAAGTAGGCGATAAAGGATTAATAGATGCTGTTGGTAAAGCGCTGTTATCTATTCCACCAGATTTAAACGCCTTTTTATAAGCAACATAAATACTTGTATCTTCATTGATATAGTAATTTATAGCAACTTCAGGCGATAGATTATCATCCTCAAATTCTAAACCTTCAATTAAAGGAGGGGCACCAAAACCAAAGGCTGCAGCAGCAGCATGGATATAAGGAATTTTTATATATCCTGTCTTTTCTTCTTCAGTATATCTCGCGCCAAATGATAATTCAGTTCTTTCATTAACATCAACATAAATAGCAAGACTAGCTGACCTTACATCAGTATCAAGATAATGATCTTTATTATAGTCATACATATTTCCAGTAGCTGGGTCCGGTCCTACAAGAGGAGATGTTGGATCAAAAGCACCAAAAAACGCTAAAGCTGGACCAAATATATTTGGAGTAATTGGAAGGTTAAAAGCATATTGATGAGCATCAAATCTTTGCTCAATCTCCTGAACAAATACACCTGCCTGGAAATTAAATGCTCCATCATAATCACTGACTAGTCTAAATTCTTGTGATGTATGTTCATAAACATTTCTATGTAAACCCCCATAAACACCCGCACCATAACTATAATCATCTAATTCAACATGATCTAATTCAACAATACTAGTGATGGATGTTAAGTTTAAATTATCATTAATATTCCAGTCAACTTGAAGAGAAATCATATCAGTTTCCTGATCTAAGCCTGGTTCACCATTATCAAAACCATAAGGAAGACCAGCTCTTAATCCTGGCTCCAAATTAATTTTAGAGGTATTGCCATTTATTACACAATCATCAACACCAAGCCTAGTAGTAAAAGCTGCAGTAGCACCAGGAACTCCAGTTGTTTGATGAGCAAGAGGATTGCCGAGTCCATCAGCGCACCATTCTTCTTGATACATTGTTCCGCCACCATCATTTTCATATTTTGAATATTGATACTTTAGTTTTGCTGTTAAATTTTCAGTTGGTGTCCATAAAAGAGTCAATCTTGCATTCGTAGATTCTTCACCAAAGTAAGGTTTTGTTCCATTACCGTAAGGCATAGGATCGTTTCCGAATGAATAATTTTCGCGTAGTTCATCTGTTTCGCTTGTACCAAATGCAAATCTGGCAAGCAAATTATCACTTATGGGTCCAGATATAACGCCTTCAAAAAAAGTTGTTTCATGTTCAGTTTCAACGCCAACACCAAACTCAGCTTCAAACTCATCAGTAGGATCATTTGTTTTGATAGATATCACACCTGCAGTTGCAGACTTACCGAAGTAAAGTGATTGCGGTCCTTTAAGAACTTCAATCTGGGACATATCAAGATAGGCATTGTGAATAAAGCGACCTCTATTAACTACTACACCGTCAATATTAATCGCAACTGATTGATCAAACGCTGCAGATATTGAGCTTGAACCAATTCCTCTTAAATAAATATTAGAACCGTTTCCTGAGCCTCCAGGATTAATTCTAAAATTTGGAACCATTTTTGCGGCATCTGTTAAGCTTGTTATATTATAACGATCAAGGTCCATCTCCGACATTACTGAAACAGTAACAGGAACATCTTGTAAGCTCTCAGCCTGTTGTCTAGCAGTCACTATTATTTCTTCAATACCAGTATTTACATTATTTTCTGTTTCTTGAGCATAGGAAGAAATGGTAGTCAAAGATAAAATCATGAACGAAAAGCCTATAAATAGGTATTTTACTTTTTTCATTGTTTTCCCCAATTTACATATTTATTTTTATTATTAATTTGTTAACTTATTATAATATAATGACTATTTTTAAATAAATATCAATAAATATCGAATTTTTAAATTTTAAACAAAAAAAAGGGCCATACAAGATGACCCTTTTGATTATATATAGGTATTAATTAAAATTCGTAAGTTAATTCAACTCCAAATTTACGTCCTTCATTAATTGTTCCAATTGCAAATAAAGGCATAATTGGATCAACAACCTCAAATTGCTCATCAGTAAGATTTGTACCATAAGCAGTAATTGACCAACTATCTGTATAATATCCAATTGATGCAGTTAAGTTTTCTGTTTCTGGAGCTCTTGCAAGATCAGAATTAAGAAGATCTGTTTCTTGCTCGCCAATCCTATTATATTTTGCAAAAACATCTACAGTTCCACTTCCAACAGGTACAGATAAAGTACCTCCAATACCCCATGATTCTTCAGGAGCAAATCTAGGAGTTAAGAAATCAGCAGATTCAATTTTTGTAATTCCATCACTTGCATTGATGTCTGTAAAGAAACCTTGATATGAAGCATCTAGAGTTCCGTAATTAGCAAATACTCTTAAATACTCATTAACAAGGACCTGAATATCAATTTCAAAACCTTCATATTCAGCTACAGCAACATTAGACCAGAAAGCTGCAACAGTTTTAGTTTCAGGATCAACTTGTGTTGATTCCTCCTGTTTACCCGCATAATCATTTATAAAGTATGCTGCATTAAGTTGAACCCTTCTATCAAATAAGAATGATTTAATACCTAGCTCATGACTTTCTGAAAATTCTGGGTCATATTGGTTTCTTCTCATATGCTTTGTTTGTTGAACAACAGCATAGAAACCTCCAGAGTGAAAGCCTTCTGTATAAGAATAATAAGCCAAAGCGTCATCGTTAACTTGATATGATACGCCAAATTTAATAGATGTATCATCCCATTTCTTTTGAAGATCAGCATAATCAGGGAAGTTACGTCCTTCACCTATATCATGACCAGCAAGATATGCTTGACCGGCGTAGAAATCCTTTTCTTCTTCAGTATATCTAACACCACCTGTAAGCGTCCAACTATCAGTCACTGACCAATCAGCTTGAGCATATGCAGCTTTAGATTCTGTTTTTTTGTGTAGAATAAAGGATTTGGTACAGAGTACCTGTAGGATAGGCTGGTTCTGTAGGATCACAAGCTACAGAATAAGTGGGCTCAAAGAAGTCCTGACAAAGTTCCCATTGACCTGGTGCAGATAAAGCGCCACCAAAAAGAACTCCCCAGAATGTTCCACCTGTTGCCCAATCTTGTGTATGTTCTTTTTCAAACATATAAAGACCAGCAGTAAATTCTACAGAAGCAAATGAACCATTAAGTTGAAATTCATGACTTGTTTGATCATATACATTCCATCTTTCAAGCGTAATGAAAGGAGCTGCAGATCCATCATAGTCATAAATACGATCTTCAGTTACATCTCTGTAACCACCGATATATTTAACAGTAAGATTATCACTAAGCTCATAAGTCATCTGAAGTGTAATGGCATCTGTCTCAACATCAGCGTCATGCTGGGTATCATTTTCAGCATAAGGAAGTTGATCAGGAGAAGTTCTACAAGCTTGAGGGTAAATAGTACAAGCTAATAACCCGCCACTGAAATCAGTCACATTTGGACCAGGAGGTGGAGGAGGTATAACGCCAGGAGCTACATTAAAGTTTTGGTTATAAGCTTTTAATGCACTTTTATCATGCATTGTTTCTAAAGTTAGAAGAGCTTCAAATCTATCATTTGGCGTAAATAATAATGTTACACCGTAAGCTTGATAATCCTCTTCACCATTATGACCGCCAATAGTTATATTTGGAATCCAACCATCACTTTGTTTAGAAGTTGCAAAAAACTTAGCTGCTATATTATCTGTTAAAGCAGTGTTTATTACGGCTCTTATTTCTTGACGCCCATCTTCACCAATAGTTGCTTTTACTTTACCACCAAACTCTCCTGTTGGACGAGTTCTAATAACATTTATTACACCACCAGTTGTATTTTTACCAAACAGAGTACCTTGTGGACCTCTTAAAATCTCAATTCTTTCCATATCAAAATTATCTAATAATGATCCTGCGTTTTGACCCAGATATATGCCATCAATATTGACAGCAATTGGTGAGTCAAAAGTGTTATCAGTATTACTAGCAGCACCAATACCTCTAATTTGAATTGCTGTAGCACCACCTCTACGACCTTCACCACCAATAACAACATTAGGAGCATAACCAGTAATATCTGAGATATTTCTTATTGTTGAGCTTAGAAGTTCTTCATCCATAGCTGTAATTGATATTGGAACATCTTGAGCAGACTGCTCTCTTTTTTGAGCTGTAACAATAATTTCTTCAATTTGAAGACTTGATCCACTCTCATCTTGAGAATAACCAGTTGAAGTA